>CAMEIH010000022.1 GCA_945917985.1 uncultured Clostridium sp.
ATGCGGATCACCGGCTTTCCTGCCTGTAATCTTTCCAGTATCAGATCTTCTCTTCCGCTCCAGCCTGCGATCAGGATGTCGCTGTCCATGATCAGCTTTCTGCATGCTTCTTCCTCCTCATAAAGGCAAAGCACATAGGGAAGCGCTGCCGCGTCCGGATGCCAGCCCATATCAATGCGCTCCTGTTCCATAGGCTGTGTCTGGATAAAGCAGAAATCATCCGAAAGTTTTTCATAACATGCATTGCAAAACGGAATCTGATGATGATTAATATAATTTGAAATAAAGGTAATGGTCATACTTACGCTCCTAGGATATCCCCATAAATCTCAAGAAGTCTCCTGTAATTTGTTTCCCCGTCATGAGCATTCTTCGCCCGCCTTCTTTCGGCCTTCGAAATTCTCACGGCAAGGGTATCTCCTTCCGCATCCTTCTCCTGCGAAAAAACTTTATCGACAGCCGACGCAAGGTCAGCCGGATTTCCCGTTTCAAACAAGAGTCCCTCACTGCCATCAGTGATCATATCGGGAATGCCTCCCGCTCTCGATGCCACCACGGGCACACCGAGAAGCATAGCCTCACCTACCGTGTTGGGAGAGTTTTCCAGAACAGAAGCGCACACAAAAACATTGGATTTTAAAAACTGCTGCTTCATCTCCTCCTCTGAAAGCTTCCCGAGCATCACCACCCTGTCCTCAAGATGATAGCTTTTGATCAGCGAAAGCAAATATTTCCCGTAGGCCGGAAGCTTTATCTTCTCTCTTACAGTCTGATGGGAGATCACGCTGTTTCCGGAAACATAGAGCATGGCATCCGGATATTTTTTCAAAATTTCCGGCATGGCCTGTAAAAGAAAATGAAATCCTTTGAGCGGATAATCTCCCTGTCCCAGAAAAATACTGTGCTTTTCACAGGCTTCCGGATCCCACATCCCTTCATAAAAGCTGCTTCTCATGGTCTCATTCATGGAATGATAAAGAGCTTTCCCGTTAATCCTGGAAGTTCCTTCTCTGTCAAATCTCGTTCTTCCGGTAATGTGTCCGGCCAGAGAAATGGCTTCAATTTCATTTTTCCCCCGCAGATAAAATTTTTCCTGCTGCTGCTTTAAGGAATCTCTCCGAAGGAAGTCCCGGAAAGTAACCTTTCTCTGCACCTCTTCGGGGAGTCCTGCCATATAGACCTTGGCGATCTCATAGCAGAGTCCCTGAATCCCAACGAGAGTTCTCTCAGGCTTTCCGAATGCTCTCGCCGCCGCAAGGGCATGGGGAAACTCCGTCCCGAAAATATGGATCATATCCGGCTCTGTCTTCTCAAAGATCTCCCGGAATTCTCTCTCCAGCCCGCTGTCATAAATTTCCGGTGTATCCGGATTTTCATGAAAGCCATAGCACTTTGCCCCATTGACCGTAAGACCGGAAAGCAGTTCCTCCTCTTTGGCAGTAAGCTTTCCTATTGGAAAGCAGACCGAAATCTCTATTTCTCCTTTTTTCTCCGTGATCCTGTCAAAAATACCGGAGAGCCACCCCTCCCTGTTGCTGTAGGGAAGGGAAAGCTTTCTTGCGACAGCCGGAAGCATAATATTGCAAATCCATAAAACCTTTTTCATCTTCTTATCTTTCTCCGCCATAAAGCATTCTCTTCACACGGTTATAAAATCCCGCAGTCACCTTATTTCTCGAAAGCCATGTTCTCACAGGGGCAAGGGTAAGCCACATGATCAGTTTATATTTCCTGATCTGCGCCTTAGACAGATACTGACTGACAATCTCCTGATGCTCCTTTTCGGAAAGCTTTCTATTCTTCTTCGTCTCCGAAAATCCACCGCCCTCATAGTCGGCTATCATGGTATCACTGTAGCAAAAGAACACATCCTCCATGTACTGTTTCGTAAAAAAGCACCAGAGGAACTGCTCATAATCGGCTCTTACTCTGTACTCTGTACGGAAAGGGTGGGCAAGAAGCAGTTCTCTGTCATAAAAGCATGCCTGATGGCAGGGCACATTCCGATAGCATGCAAATGCATCTATTCTTGGATTGGAGGTCACCTTCTGACCGGTCAGCCTCTCATAAATGTTGCCATAATAGATGCCATGGGCAGAAGGATTTTCCCGAATCAGTTCGTTCATCACTGCCAGCACATTTTCATCATAAAAAAGATCGCCGCAGTTGAGGAAATAGACATATTTTCCCCGCGCCTTTGCCACTGCCTGGTTCATGGCATCATAAATACCGGCATCCTTCGTTTCGATCACCGTGATATGTTCCCCTGAAACGAGCACTTTTTTCGCCAATTCTACTTTCATGCCCTCGAGGAAGCCATCCGTGGATCCGCCATCCTTGATCACGATCTCATAATCCGTAAAGGTCTGCCTTCCGATACTGTCCAGCGTATTTTTTAATTTCTCTCCCGGGTTTAAGCAAACCACCAATATGGAAAACTGCGGTCCCACTGTATAACACCTCCATGCCTTTTTAGGTCTATCTGTCAGTTGACATCCGATAAAATAGGCACCATATCATGAAACAGAAACGTCTCATAAGGCAGAATCCGAAAGCCCGGATTTTTTGCCTTACTCATCAAAAGTGCAAAATACAAAACACCTGCTGCCACCGTGCAGACGGTAAGAAACTTTTTCATTTTTTTATTCTCCACACCGTTTATCAGTGCCGGTATAAAGAAGATATGGGTAATCGTGAGGTAATAGCCGATTCTGGAAATCACCGGAAGGAAAGAACAGCACACATACATTACCATTGCTCCCAGATTACAGTAAAAATAAAACCGGTTTCTTCTGCTGTCCTTCACCACCTTTTGATACAAAAGAAGGGCGAGCAGAAGTACGCATAAGCACCGCACAATATTCACATAGCTGGTGCCCCCTTCCAGATATTCTGTCTCTTCATAGGTGGGATAAAGGAAAACGACCAGTTTCAGATAAAAATCCTGCAGGAAGAAAAAGGTGGAGCAGAACACAGCAGCCAGCACAAGCTGCCATTTTTTCCAGGCAACGGATGCGAGGAAATAAAGCGGAATCACTACCAGCAGAGATTTGTGTAAGGTCGCTCCGATGAGAATCAGAAGAATAAATTTCAGCCACTCTTTTCTCAGCACATAGGGAATGGCAAAGAGCGCAATGGCAAGGGCGAGATAATATCTCACCGTGCTGAAGGACTGGAAATAATATCCAAGTGCCATAAACAGGAAAAAGCTGAATCCGAAAGAATCAGCCTGTCGGTGAATTGCCGCAAGGAACAGAAGCACCGTAAAAAAAGCAAAAAAAGCAAAGACCAGCAGGTAATTTTCAAACCCGCTGATTCCATAGAGCAGCTTCACGATAAAATTAAATCCAAACTCCGTGGGAACATAGGCATCGCAGCGGATCAGATGCATGAACTCCACATACTTTGCATAATCGTTTCCAACATTTAACCGGCATGATGACAGCGCAAACAGAATCAGAAAAACTGACAAAAGCGACAGTCCGTTCAGCATCTGTCCTCTTGTGATTCCGCCCCCGTCTCTCACCTCATGATTGTTGACAAGAAGGCCAAGCAGCACCGTGACGATCGCCACAAATACATACAAAATCATAAATTACCTCTATTACTCCGTTTATCTGAGTCTTCCCTCACGGATTCCTTTTTTCATCAGACCGTAGGCTTCCTTAACCGGAATCTCCCGGCACATTTCCCCACCGTGAGCCATAAGGAAACGCAGGGAAAACAGCTTTGCCATTTTCCCGTACAGATGGGCATACAACACACCTCTGTCCAGGAAGAACTTTTCATTATATCCCTTAAACCATGTGGACTCCCTGTATTTTTCTTCCCCGATCTCCTCCGTGGAGGCATATAAATGCATTCCCTTTTTCAGGCAGTCATGCAAAAACAGGCTGTCCTCCCCGTTGCTGTATCTGGCTCCGCCCCCGAACAAAAGGGAGAAACTGACGTTGCATTTCCTGATAGATTCCAATCTGACAGCCACGCTATAGGTGGGATACCGCCCGTAATTATACCACCTGATCGGCTTTTCTTCTGTGTTGTAATAGGTAGCTCTTCTCTCATCCACTTTAAAGTTAAAGGTGATGAGATCCGCATCTGCATTCCTTTCAAAGGCAGAGAGCACCTGCTTCCCATATCCGTCATAGAAACGGATATCCTCATCCGAAAACAGCACAATATCGGCATCTGCATGAAGAAGTGCCGTATTTCTGCTAAGTCCCACTCCACGTTCTTTCATAGAAAAACAGCGGATCTGCCTGCCCTTGTATTCAAATTCTTCATAGGAACAGCTTCCACACTGGTTGACAATGATCGCATCCGTGGAAAGATTCATGCTTTCCGCAAGCGCTCTCACATCCTGTTCCACTGCTGCTGCAAGTACCTGCAATTTCATCTCAAAACTCCGTTAACGATAATATCTTCCTAAGAATTCTTCATCAGCTCTTGTGATCACCATACCGAGCACAGGGCAATCCTGATTTTCAAGAAGACTTAAGACACGCCTTGTTTTTCTGCTCACATCTTCCCCGAAAGGAAGCATGATTACTGCGCCCTTAAGTTCTCTGATTCTTGCAAGCTCGTTTTCGGAAAGCATATTCTCATTAAACGCATCCGCTTCCCACTCTTCTCCTGTCTTTACCTCATCAGGGTCCTTTGGCAACGTCCAGGTAAGGCCTCCGGCCTCTCCGTCTCCTCCTACAAATTCATTCTCACCGGCATTTAACACCAGCAAAAGTTCCGATTTGCGAAGATCACACTGATCTCCCATATCAATCATGGCAAACTGCTTTCTGTCATTTAAAAGATAAGCGAAATTTGCCTGAAGTTCTCTGGCATAAGGCTGCAACCCGGCCTGTTTTTCCATGGTCATGCCAAGTACCTTATAGGGATATTTTTTCTCTGCATCGCAAGGCACATAGACGGCATCGTCAAGTACATACGCAAAAGCCAGGGCAAGGCAGGCGATTACCGCAAAAACAACCGCTCCCGCCACACAGGCTGTGACTGCTTTGTTATCCCAATAAACACGGACCGGATCGTCTGTTCTGATCACTTCGATTCTCTTTAATTCTTCACTGTCCTTAGCGTAATCCACAAGTCCGTTTTCCACCGCTTCCTGAATTTCCCGCACAAACTTTTCCGTGCTTCCATCGACGGTAACGGTAAGAAGTCTGATATCAGATAAGATTTCTGCTCCCGTTGCTTCCCGGACTTCCTCCTTATCATATCCTTGCGGCACGTATTTCATAATCCTGTCAAGAATCGGATCCGCATCCAGAAGATCATTCCAGGTGTATCCGTTGTAATACTGGTAGACTTCTCCGCTTTCATCCACACCAAAGCTGATATATAGTTTGGAAACTCCCTCATAGGTAATGGGCATACGCATGGCTCTCACCACCTGATAGGCGACACCACCGATCACAGCGCCCATAACGGTGAGCATGACAAGTAGCCATATTTTCCCCTGAAAGCACAGGTAGAACCTGCGAAGATCCATTCCGCTTTTTCTGTATTCCTCACTCATTTACGCTTTCCCTCTTCCATCTTTCCTTCTGCCTTCATAGCTGTCGTCTGCGTTTCATCAACGCCTTCCGTACTTTCTGCCTTGATCAGAATCTTCAGTGTCAGAAGCATCAGCTTAATATCAAGCCATACCGAGTAATTCTCGATATAGGACAGATCCAGTTTCAATTTATCGTAAGGAGTCGTATTGTACTTTCCGTAAACCTGCGCATACCCTGCAAGGCCCGCCTTTACTCTCATGCGGAACACAAACTCCGGCATCTCTTCCACATACTGTCTGATAATCTCCGGGCGTTCCGGTCTCGGGCCGATGAAAGACATATCCCCCTTCAGAATATTAAAGAGCTGGGGGAGCTCATCGATCCGGACAGCCCTGATAAATCTGCCCACCGGTGTGATCCTGCTGTCATTCTTCGAGGCCAGTCTTGCCACACCGTCCTTCTCTGCATCAACGCGCATACTGCGGAACTTCATGATCTGAAATTCTCTGCCGCCGATGGTACAGCGCACCTGCTTATAGAGAACAGGCCCCTTGTCATAACACTTGATGCAGATTGCCGTGATCAGCATGATGGGTGAAGTAATTACGGTGAGGACCAGCGCACAGACAATATCGATCAGTCTCTTTGCAATTCTCTGTTCCACTGTCAGGGCATACTCCCTGGTCAGCATAATCGGTGTATCAAACAGATGAAGCTGATCGGAACCCTTGATCAGTACATCCGGTATCTTAGGCATCATATAAACTCTGATAGACCTGCTGTAACAGTATTTTAAGAGTGTATTGCGATCCTGCGCCGGAATATCCCAGAGAACCACAGCTCCGTATCTCTTATCGATCTCCTCTTTGATCTTCTCGGACCCTTCCTTAATATCCATGCACTTTACAATTTTGTATTTATCCTTTCTGGAAGCAAACTTCCGAAGGATATCCTCCACAGAATGCTCTCCGTGGATAAACAGCATCTCCCTCGGCGGAAATACTTTCCTGTAAAACAGGTTGCAGATATTATCCCACACAATGGCAATGGCAAACTGCACAAGTGTTGCCACCATAAAATATTTGGGATCCAGCCACCAGTTGTTCATCAGGGAAAGCTGGAAATAAGTCAGGATATTGACGAGCAAAATCGCAAAAACCTGAGAGAAAAACAGGTCCATGGGTTTCAGATATCCGATCTTCAGTCCGCCATAGGTGCTGGTGAAAAAGAACAGCAGCGCAAAATATATGGCAAACATACCGATATGCCCGTTCCTTGTATATTTCAGACGGGCAGTAAATTTACTGATGGCAGGATAATAATATTCCAGCCATATGTAGGCGTAAACCGCCGTTTGCAGAAAAAGGCCTATATAGGAAAGCCAAAGCACTATTACTCTTTTTAATGATTCAAACCGTCTCACTACATTCTTCTCCTTGCTGCCCGGTAAGCCCAAAAAACAAAATTATAAGCACTGTACCAGAAAGAAAGCCCCTCCTGTACACGATACAGATACCAGATTCTTCTGACCGCCTCAAGCTTGTTGGAGGATAGGGACCTTACCGGTCTTCTGTATATCGCCAGCACCTCATCAAGGCCGTAGGCATCAAACCCGTTTTTTAAAAGCTTCCACCACAGAGCAGTGTCCTCACTTTTTACCACCGGCATATGGATCAGTTCTTTTCCCGTTTTGGCAGTATCAAGCATCACCGTTGTGGTAAAGATCACTGTTCTCGACAGCGCTTTTTTATAAGTCAGGATTTCAGGAACATGGACGATCTTTCCGGTCCCTAACGCCCTTTCATCCCCAAATTCATAGGCGGTACAGACAAAAGCAGCCTCTTTTTCCTTCAAAAAAGCAAGCTCCTTCTCAAGCTTGTCCGTCATCCAGATATCATCCGCGTCAAGGAAAGCAATATAGCGTCCCTTTGCCGCATCGATCCCTGTATTTCTTGCTCTGGCGGCACCCTCATTTTCGTCTTTTGTAATCAGGCGGATTTCTCCGGCCTCGGAATCCTTGTCCCTTTGCTCCTTTTCCCGCCTGTCCAGATAATTTTCAATAATCTTCCTGCTGTCATCCGTGGAATGATCGTCAACCAGAATCAGCTCCCAGTTTCGATACGTCTGCTTTTCCACCATATGGATAGTCTCTTCTATATAGCTCCCGGCATTGTAAACCGGTACGATAATACTGATCAGTTCCTCTCCGGCATTCATCTAAATTTCCTCTTTTACCAGATAGATTGGACGGTTTTTCACTTCCATATACGTTTTTGCCAGATATTGTCCCACAATTCCCAGACAAAACAGCTGCACACCGCTCACCAAAGAAATGATACAGACCAGAGAAGGCCAGCCTGAGGTAGGATCGCCAAACAGAGCCTTTCTCACAATGGTAAAGATGATAAGTCCAAAGGAAAACAGACAGAACAGCACTCCCATAAACGCTGCAAAACCAAGAGGCGCCGTGGAAAAGGACGTGATCCCTTCCAGGGAATACACAAACAGCTTCCAGAAGGACCATTTTGTCTCTCCTTTTTTGCGCTCCACATTTTCAAACTCAATCCATTTGGTACGATAACCGACCCAACCGAAGATTCCCTTGGTAAACCGGTTATATTCCTTCATGGAAAGAAGTGCATCCACTACCTGCCTGGTCATGAGTCTGAAATCTCTGGCGCCGTCCACAATCTCCGTCTCTGAAATCTTATTCATCAGCTTATAAAACATTCTGGCAAAAAAAGACCGGATCAGAGGCTCACCCTTTCTGGTAACTCTTCTGGTTGCCACCGTATCATATCCCTGCCAGAGATAGCCAAACATCTCAGGCAACAGGCTCGGCGGATCCTGCAGGTCCGCATCCATACACGCCACATAATCTCCTGATGCCTTTTCAAGTCCCGCATACAGCGCGGCTTCTTTCCCGAAATTCCTGGAAAAGGAAAGAAGATGTACTCTTTTATCTTTCAGGATCAGTTTCTTTACTTCCTCCGCTGTTTTGTCTCTGGATCCGTCATCTATATACCATAATTCAAATTCTAACTCATGTTTCTTAAAAAAGTCTTCATTCTTCATGAATTCTTCATAAAAATAAGGAACATTCTCTTCCTCATTATAGCAGGGCACGATCGCACTCAGTAATTTCATAAGTCCGCCTCCTGATTCTCATAGTTGTTTTTATCATATCACACATCAGAAAATATCACAATGACAGAAAAAAGCGAAGCATTCTGCTCCGCCTTGTCTTTTTACTGTTCGTTTTCTTCCCTGATTGTCATTTCCATCAATTTATATATATATTTGATATTCTTCAATATATCCGGCAACATTCGAAGTTCCGCATCCGTAAAATCCTCAATCATTTCCTGTATCTCATTGTGATAGACCGTTCTACCCGTTTTGATGCTGCCACAGACCAGCTCGTCTAAAGAGCAGTCGAGTATATTGGCAATATCCACAAGTTTTTCAAGTCCGATCTTACTTTTGGCATTTTCTACGTTGCTGATATGTTGTGTAGACAGCTGTGCTTTCGATGCAAGCTCTGCCTGAGACATTCTCTTTATTTCTCTTTTTGCCCGTATTCTGCTTCCCAAATCTCTATAATCTACTGCCACCGTAACACCTGCCTGCAACAATAAATAGTTCGATATTTCTTCATTTCCAAAAAAGATATATAACCTGAGCAATATTCTATCGGAACTCTTTCTGTTTTGAAATCAAGCAAAAGAATACTTTATTTATACAATTATATTTTCCAAAAATTTTTTTCTTATACAGAGACTGCGGGCAGGGAAACCCCTGCCCGCCCTTAGAATGCCGTGTACACTTCAAAGGAATGACATCTCAGCTGTCTTTACAGGTAAATTATACTAAAAAAATTCTTTCTTTTTCACAAATGTAATAAATCATATCCGTAAATGTTACTTTTCATCCTTGCCAGCTCTTTTTTGTCCTGGTTACCGGTATTCTCTCCCTGTTTCGCATCACCACATATCTTGGATGAAATTGTTCCACCTGTCTGCCATTGATCAGATAGGACTGATGAATTCTGTAAAATCTGAAAGAATATTTAAGGAGTTCTTTTTCCAGCTCATCCAGTTTGCCGTAAAACAAATATTCCCTGCCATTCTCCATCAAAATATGAATGACTCTCTTATCGCTGACAAAATACAGTACCTCTGATAATCTGATACAGTAGCTCATTCCTTTATATCGGAACACAAAGATGTCATGAAGCATTTGATATCTGTCCACTGCCTGATTCAGACTTTCCAAAAGATAACTTCTTTCTATTGGTTTTTCCAGATACCGGAAAGGGCACAGTCTAAACGCTTCCTTATAATACCGCTCTTCTCCGGACATAAAAATCAGGCAGAAATATTCATAAATCTGCCTGATCCTGAAAGCGGTATCAATACCGCTCAAATTGCCCTGCAAACAAATGTCTGTCAGCACAATATCATAATATCCTGTCTGTTCAATATCCGCCAACAGTTCTTCACCGGTCAAAAATATCTTTTTCTGAATGTTAAGCCGGCCTTGAAACGCCCATTCCGCAATCCTCTCCTCCATCTTTTTTCCATAGTTTTCTGTTTCCGCACATAATGCAATGCGTATCATGTAAATCTCCCCCTTGTTTGTATGATAGTAATATCATATCTGATTTTTGAGGGCACCAAAATCACGCACCGCAATGATTCCTTTATGCAATTATAGGAAATCAAAATTCTCTGTCTCGGATATCCAGTTTTTCACTTCAAACAAGTCTTTGCAGATCTTATGTGCAAGACTTCGCATCTCCTCATCCGGCTGAACCATATCAGGTACCATCACAGGCACCATTCCGGCTCTTTTTGCCGATCTGATTCCGTTATAGGAATCCTCCACGGCAACCGCCATCCGAGGCTCCACGTCCAGATTTTCACATGCTTTCAAATAAATATCGGGCTCCGGCTTACTCCTTTTCAGCATATCGCCGCAGACCAGATTATCAAAATAAGGCATAAGACCCGCATCCCTGATCTCCTGCTCCACGATCGCCTGTCTTGTGGAAGAGGCAAGACCTACCAGATATCCATTCTCCTTCAGATAAGAGAGAAACTCCTTAACTCCCGGCTTCAACGGAAGCTTTCCGTTCCCGTAACGGCTGTGAAACAGGGCAGAAGCTTCTTTTTTGTATTCATCATAGGGAAAATCCTGTCCGTAATACTCCCGGAAAATTTCCCTGGTTACCTGTGCGTTTACTCCAAGACACCTTGGCAGAACCTCTTCAATCCCTTCAATTCCGTATTTGGCCGCTATTTCCTGCCACCCTTCAAGTACAAGACGCTCCGAATCAAAGATCACGCCATCCATGTCAAAGATCACTGCTTTGTATTTCATGCTTTTTTCTCCCTTGTAAAAGGATCAGATCATCGTCAAAATCCCCAGAGATTTTAACAGTAAAATCAATAAAAGAACAGGGGTAATGTATTTGATCATTACGATATAAAGCTTTCTTCTGCCAAATTTGCAGCCTGACTTCTCCACTTCGTCAATAATGGTCTTCGGCTTTGCAATCCAGCCTATGAGAACGCAGGTGCCGATGGCAACAAGAGGCATCAGGCAGTTATTGCTGATATAATCCATAATATCCAGGATCTGAGCTACCGCTCCGTTTGGCAGTTTCACCTCAAAATACCACTTATTATAGCCCAGGCATACGACAATACCGCCCACCAGCGCAATTGCTCCTTCCAGTAAAGTCGCACGCGCTCTTGACATATGGAACCTGTCCATAAAGCTGGAGACTACAGCCTCCATAATGGAAACGGCGCTTGTCAGCGCGGCAAAAAGTACCATGGCAAAAAACAGGCAACCAATCAGACTGCCGATTCTTCCCATAGCGCTGAATACCTTCGGAAGGGAAATGAACATAAGGCTGGGACCTGAAGCCGCCATTCCCTCTTTTCCCATAAAGGTGTACACCGCCGGAATGATCATAACGCCCGCCAGAAATGCAACCATAGTGTCAAAAATCTCAATCTGATTGATGGACTTTACCAGATTGTCCTCATCCTTCACATAGGAGCCGTAAGCAATCATAATTCCCATGGCCACACTTAAGCTGAAAAACAGCTGTCCCATGGCATCAAGAAGTGTGCTGAAAAAGCTTTTTACCGTCAGATTCTCTACATCAGGAATTACATAAATTTTAAGACCCTGAAGACCGTTTCTCGTCACGCCGCTCTCATCGGTATAACTGATTGTCAATGTAAAAACAGCAATCCCGATCACAAGTAAAAACAAAACCGGCATCAACACTTTGGAGAAAGATTCGATGCCTTTTTCCACACCCCGATAAATGATAAATGCCACTGCGCCAAGAAACAGAATCATCAAAATCATTGGCTCCCACTGTCCTGTGATAAAACCGGTAAAGTAGCCGTCTTCCGCTGCCTGTAAGCCGTCTCCTGTCAGAAAAGCCAGAAAATATTTGACCACCCAGCCTCCGATTACCGAATAATAGGGCATAATGATCACCGGCACAAGACATGCCAGCACTCCCAGAAAGCCAAATTTCTTGTGTATCTTCCCATATGCCGTCAAAGGGCTCTGTTTTGTCTTGCGCCCGATGGCAATCTCTGTGGTCAGTAAAGTGAACCCAAAGGTGACTGCCAGTATCAGATAAATGACAAGAAACAGTCCCCCTCCGTCCTTTGCGGCCAGATAGGGGAATCTCCAGATGTTTCCAAGCCCTACCGCACTGCCTGCCGCCGCAAGCACAAATCCTATAGAACCTGAAAACGAGTTTCGATGATGTTTTTCTTTGTTACCCATTTCCTTTCCCCTTTACTTTTTGCTCTATTATAACTGCTTTGACTCTGCCCTGTAAAGGACAATTGCACCCGCGACACGGAAATGGCATCGACAATATTATTTCTTTTGCTCTTGATTTTTTTCCAAAATTTATTGTAGAATAACTCTGCAAATCAAATAACGATACATAAACGACACAAGTAATGCTAAGCATGTAAATCTGATTACGGGAATTATGTTTTTTATCGATCGGATTTTAGCGTTACCTGTGTTTTTTTGTGTCAAATTCAGGAGGAATCAAAATGCCAACAACACAATTTGAAAAGAAAGCATTTGCTTTCTTAACCGTATTGGTAACTGTCCACGCTTACGTTTTTTACAGCTTGTATGTCATTAACGGAAGTACACTTATGAATCTGACAGGAGCAGACTCTGTCATTCATGCAATCAATGCCCAGGGAGGTGTTTACATGTTCGGAAGAATGCTTCCCATCTGGGCAATTATTCTGATTGAATTTCTGTTTGCATTCTGTCTGGAATGCTTTATGGGAAGTCCCTGTTCCTTCCGGTTAGCATGCAAAATCTTCAACCCGAAGGAAACGCATCACATGATATTTGAGAGCGCGATCATCTGTGCTACTGTCGGCTTGATGTGCCCCGCCATGAGTTTTCTGGCTGCCTGGTTCTATTATCCCTATTATAACGGATTTTCTGTCATCACATTGCTGGCAAATTGGCTGAAGCTAGTGTGCTTCAATTTCCCGTTTGCATTTTTTACGCAATTGTTCTTTATCCAGCCACTGGTGAGAACCGTCTTTCGGTTCCTTTTTAAGAAAAAAGACCAATGATCAGCGTAAAATACCGATCACTCCACCCCATTCTTCTTACAGATATCCTGTAAACAGCACTTGTCGCAATAGGGCTTTGTCCTTGCCGTGCAGACAGCTCTTCCGTGATACACAAGTCTGTGACAGAAATCGTTTCCTTCCTCCGGTGGAATGATTTTCCAGAGTGCCATCTCCACCTTTTTCGGTTCCCTCACATTGTCCACAAGGCCCATGCGGTTGACCAGACGGATACAATGGGTATCCGTCACAATGGCGGGCTTTCCGAACACATCCCCCATAATAAGATTGGCGCTCTTTCTTCCGACCCCCGGCAAAGCAAGCAGCTCATCGAAGTCATCGGGCACATTCCCATGATACTTCTCATAAAGAATCTTCATGCAGGCACTGATGTCACGGGCTTTGCTGTGTCCCAGACCACAGGGCTTTACAATCTCTTCTATTTCACTCACCGGAGCCTGCGCCAGTGCCTCCACCGTGGGAAACTTCGCATACAGGTCCTGCACCACCACATTCACTCTGGCATCTGTGCACTGCGCTGCCAGCCGCACGCTGACCAGCAGCTTCCATGCCTGATTGTAATCGAGGGAACATTCCGCATCGGGATACTCCTTCTTCAAACGTTCTATCATTTCAAGTGCCAGTTTTTTCTTCGTCATTTTCCATGCTCCTTCTTTTGTTATTTCAGCGTTTCACTGTGATTCAAAACAAGAGTACTATATAAAAATAACACATCCTGTCCGTCAAATTCAATATACCGATCCAGCAGATCGGGATGAAGATACCTAATATCCACCAGCGTGATCTTCCGGTAACCGGATACAAGCAAAGGTGCCATACTGCTTCCGAAGGAATCCCTGAATAGGATCAGCTCCCTGTCCGTTTCTGCCACCGGATTTGTAATGGTTACAAGCGGCAGCGATCCTGACAGAAACATTTCATAGGGATCTTTTCCGTAAGCCTTTTCCATGTCATAGACCGGGCAGGTTCTGTCGTTTTCATAGTCATATACCACGCAGGTTTCCAGTATTTCATTTGTCAGATAGGCAAAGGTATCAGGCTCTATGGGAAGTGCCGCCTGCCCGCAGTAAACGCCGTAAAAGGGCTGATCCAGGGTTTTCACTTCATACTCCCCTGTAAGCTCCACATCCATCCCCGCTGCCAGCTTCTTTGCTGCCGGGATCAGGGTTTCCTGTCTCCAATGCGTATCTGTCCGGTAATAATTCTGAAGGGTAAGGGTTTCCGTCAGATCGATATAGGTCATAAATTCTGTTTTTTCTTTCATCCTGTCCATCAACAGGTCGTAATCAAGTGCAGGATAACCACTTTCTGCCGCCAGGAAATAATTTTTATCGGGAATGATGGAAAAATATACCCTGGACTCCGTGCCGGCCAAATACTTATCATAGAGATACGAAAAGCGGTCTGCCGCTCTGTCAAGGGAAGATTCCTGTATCGGATATTCCAGCTTAGAGGCATAACCGTCCTTAAGATAAATGCCGTTATTGTCCCGCTGCCTGAGCACATCAAACACAAAAAATGCTTTCAGGGAACGGAAAGCATCTCTCATCGGGAACTGATCTACACTGTAGCTGTCAAATTCCTCCATAAGTTCTCCCGATATAGCCGTATCCCATGACAGTTCCGGAAGCTGTGCAAGCTCCCTTCTTTCACTGTCTGAATAATCCACCGGCTTTTTCACCCATATCCAGATACAAATTGTCAGAAAGAAAAGGATTGAGACAGCGGTCACTACCTGATTTTTTGTTTTTTCGGCCATGGTATCCTCCTTTTCTAAAACCTGAAATACAAAAACGGATTAAAAGAGCTGTCCACCAGATAAGCTGTATTTAAAAGCAGCAATCCGATCAGAACAACAGGTTCCAGAATATTGACAGCCTTCTCCCCTCTCAGGCTCTCCTTAAGCTTTTTCGTCACCATTTGGGGAAGCGGCGTTGCTCCTGCCATACCAAGCAATAACACTATCCCGTAGCTCTTCAGATAATAAAGAAATTCCTTCGAAACAAAAGGGATCCCCAAAAATCCCATCATCCCGCCGAGACAGTCCCGCACTTCGCCAAAATCCGTCCCATAAAAGATCACAAAGCTCACAATGACGGTGAGCATCACATAAACATGGCAAAGTATCCTGCTCTTTTCAAGATGTTTTGACAGCCATATCTTTTCTGCCATCAGAAAAACCGCAAAGAACAGTCCCCAGAATACAAAATTCCAGGAGGCACCGTGCCAGAGACCTGTCAGCATCCACACCACAAGAATATTGAAAAACCATCTCGCTTTTGAAACTCTGTTGCCGCCAAGGGGAATGTACACATAATCACGGAAAAATGAACCAAGGGATATATGCCAGCGTCTCCAGAACTCCGTGATGCTCTTTGCCATATAGGGATAGTTGAAATTTTCCGCAAACCGAAAGCCCAGAATCCTTCCAAGCCCGATAGCCATGTCACTGTAACCCGAAAAGTCAAAGTAGATCTGCAGTGTGTAGGAAAGTGCAAACAGCCAGTAAAACAACACCGATTTATCCTCGGAAGCCTGAAAAGTGTCACAGAGCTCTCCAAGCACATTGGCAAGGAGAATCTTTTTGGAAAGGCCAAGCACAAAACGCCTTATCCCCAGTGCAAAATTTTCCGTGCTCAGAGTCCGCGCCGCAAGCTCTCTTTCCATATCAGCATAGCGCACAATGGGACCTGCGATCAGCTGGGGAAACATGGCAACGTAAGCAGCCAGAGAAATGAGATTTCGTTGTGCCGGTACCTTCCCCCGGTACACATCAATCTCATAGCTTAAGATCTGAAAGGTATAAAAGCTGATCCCGATAGGCAGGGCAACCTGTAATAGCGGGACAGATGATTGCGTTACCGCATTCCAGTTGGTGATAAGAAAATTTCCGTACTTAAAAAAGGCAAGAAGTAAAAGATGAATCCCTGCCGCAAGAATCAGTATCTGCTTTGCCCGGCTTTGCCCGGCACAGTGCCCGATCAGGATTCCTGCAAAGAATCCCACCAAAATGGAGACCAGCATCAGAAGTATATATTTCGGCTCACCCCAGGCATAAAAAACGAGACTGACCAGTAAAAGTATGGTATTTTTGAATCGCCCGGGCACCGCAAAATACAAAACCAGTGCCACGGGCAGAAAGTAATACAAAAAAGAAATACTGGAAAATAACATGTCCTACCTCAGTTCTACCGGACAGATTTACACGATCTTTTCCTCTACCAGAAGAGCAGCACTCTCCCCGTAAACTTCCAGAAGCTTTGTCTTGAAAGTATCCATCGCTTCATTCTTTCCGAAAGTGGAGACCACATACTCCCCACCGTTGATCGAGTAGATTGCCATCTTATCCGGGAAGCCGCAAAGCCACTGTGTACTTGCAATGTTCTCTCGCAAAGCCTCGGCCAGCACCCCGGCATCCTCCGCATTCTTTAAATGAAAAGCCGCACCGGTAAACGTGTTGGCGTTCATGGCATGGATCATGGAAGCCGCCTCATCGACCAGCTCCACACAGTCCTCCGGAATGTAAAGGGAATAGGTCATGTTTTCTGCATTCTCCATACTGAAAATACCGGCAGCATTCTCCACGGGATTGTCGAAATCGCCGCCCATGACAAAGAATTTTTCCTCATCTCCGTAGGTGTCCCACACCTTATTTAAAACCTCTGCACTGTCCGCCACTTCCACCCGTGGTACCGCATTCTGGTTTTCCGATGCATTTGCATCTCCTTCCGTCCCCGCTCCGCAGCCTGCAAGAGCAAGCACAAGTACCATGCTCATGATCATTGCTGTTACTCTTTGATTCATTTTCTTCATTTCTTCTCTCCTTCTGTTACGGAATACCCTTAGTATATACCATTTGAGGAAAAAATTCTCCTTTGTTTATTTTTCTCTTTAACTGTGGCGGCAATCCGGTCTGATATTTCCGGTGAAAAGCAGCAGCGGAAGTCACCGCTTTTGAAAAGTCTCCTTTTTATTGTTTAATGAAAATAGATTAAAAGGGCAAGAGGACCCATTCCCACGATCATGCCAAACAGCATGGAAAGAAAAGTGGATGCACTCTGCTTTACTACTCTGGTTTCGTGCTCCCAGTCAAAAACCGGGCTTTAACGCAATAATCAGAATGACCTCTGATACCAGATAAAAGGGAGTCACCACCCGGGCCCGCATCAGCCCTGCCTTGCTGAAGATTCAACATTCCCTTCAGCGCAGTCACGTTGTTGCAGATTCCTACGCCAGTCTGTGATACTGAAAGCTGATCTGCTCTTTGCTGAGCATGGGAACATAACCAATCAGCTCATCCACCGACACCTCAAAATAGGAGGCAAGCAGCGGCAATATCTGAATATCCGGCAGCGTGGTTCCCGTCTCCCACTTGGAGACGGAGGTCTTAGTCACTTCCACAAACTCCGCCAATGCTTCCTGGGTAATGCCCTTTTTCCTTCCCTCTTTATCCTGATTTTGCATTTCATAAAAGTTGCATCATACGCAACTTCTCTTAAAAAAACTTTTTCTTCTTAAAATACCTGATCTCCAAAAGCACTATCAGGACTGCAATAATAATCACTGCAGGATATCCATATTTCCAATGCAATTCCGGCATAAACGAAAAATTCATCCCATACCAACCTGTCAGGAGCGTGAGCGGAAGAAACAAAGTAGTGACAACCGTCAGGATACACATTATCTTATTTTGCTGTGCATCCTGCTGAGACTGATACAACTCACGAAGCTGAATAATATTTTCCCGAAGGAGCTGTACATGATTTTGCAGTCGTTCCATCCTAAGTGCATACCTATCCCACTGCTCGGCACTTTTGATCATTGACATGCTATCATGAGACTGGATCAATGCGCCGATTGCGGCCAGCTGCTCATAATAAGCATTAAACTCTGAAAGTTTCTGCCGCAACTTCGTGAGGGAAGCAAAAAAGTCGCCTGTGACGCCTTCTGTCAACTCCTCTTCCATTTTTTCCATTTCTTTTTCCAAATGAGACAGATAAAGAATATCATTTTCCGTCAGTTGTTCCAGCAGTTCCAAAAAAAGCTGCTCCGAAGTCTGCAGTTCCTGAAATCTGTCAATCTGTTTTTCTATCCATCTCTTTAAATCCCCCATGTCCTCAATCAGGATAAGCTTCTCCTCGGTCAGATAAAACCCACAGGAGATTTGCGGTCCCCTCTGTTTGCTCTTCTGTGGAATGCGCAGGGTACCCAAAATGCAATTCCGATACACTTCTGCCTTGCAATACCGGATGGAGCCAAGACTGTGTAAAAGCTCCTTATAATGGTAAAAGCTTTCCTTCTTCTCACGTAATTCTTCTGACGGCATAATTGTCAGAAAAGGCATATATTCTGTCATTTACATACACTCCTTTTTATCATTCGATGAGAGGTTCCTGTCAAAGAATTCCATTACGCCTGTTCGATAGGTCTCATAATCTGTCAGTGCACTATTTGCATGGTCCGCTCCCTCAATCCATACTCTCTCTTTTTTTGCCACACAGTTTTCGCAAAGTATGTTTATTGGATTTTATTTCCTGAAAGATCAATTCCTGTCTGTATTTCTCTTTAAAATCATCCATTATAATTTCCTTACTCTGTAATTCTATTTTATACCAATCACGCATTAGCATTTTGCACAAAAAATATTTTATTTTTTCAGAAAATATATACAAAAAAAATTCTTGCACATTCTCCAAAAAAGAGTTAAAACATAATCAACTTCAAACGTTAGTAATGCATTGAAAGGGACACATCACCAAAAGAAACTTGATTACAGAGAGCCGTCATATGGTGAAAAACGGTAGAAAGTCTTTTATGTGACATCACCCCGGAGCATCCTTCTGAACACAGTAATGCCAGTAGGCAGGGACGTTTTCTCCACGTTACAGGAGAGACTGTTATCAAAGAGAGATGACAGTACTGAGAGGCTGCAGGTTTTGCAGCAACCAAGGTGGTACCACGGAAAATTCCGCCCTTGCAATTCTTCGGGATTGCAGGGGCGTTTTTTAATACATATTTTTACAAAAAGAAAGGAAGGAAAAACAATGAGTGGAATCTTAATGATGGTAATCGCCATTGTTGTACTTGGAGGAGCCTATCTTCTGTACGGACATTACCTTCAAAACAAATGGGGAATTGACCCCAATGCCAAAACTCCGGCTTATGAATTGGAAGACGGAGTCGACTATGTACCTGCCGATACCAATGTGGTATTCGGTCATCAATTTGCATCAATCGCAGGAGCAGGCCCTATTAACGGACCAATTCAGGCAGCCATTTTCGGCTGGCTTCCGGTTCTGTTATGGATCCTGATCGGCGGTGTGTTCTTTGGCGCCGTTCAGGACTATGCCGCAATGTATGCCTCCGTGAAAAATAAAGGACGTACCATTGGTTATATCATCGAAGAATATATCGGCAAATTAGGGAAAAAATTGTTCCTTTTATTCTGCTGGCTGTTCTGTATTCTGGTCGTTGCCGCATTTGCAGATGTAGTAGCAGGAACCTTTAATGGTTTTAGCACCGATGAAGCCGGTGTGGTTTCCACTATAGCCGCAAACGGTGCCGTAGCAACCACTTCAATGTTATTTATTTTGGAAGCTGTCTGTTTAGGGCTTATTCTAAAATACGGAAAGCTGAACAAATGGGTCAATACCGGTATTGCAATCGTTATGTTGGTTGCTGCTGTTGCTCTTGGTCTTAAATTCCCGATTTATCTGGAACGAAGCACTTGGCACCTGATTATTTTTGCCTATATCATGATTGCCTGCGTGGTTCCTGTCTGGGCATTGCTGCAGCCTCGTGACTATCTGAACAGTTATCTTTTGATTTTTATGATTGTAGGTGCAGTGATTGGTGTGCTTGTCGCAAACCCCTCCTGTAATCTGGAGGCTTTTACCGGCTTTACCGTTGACGGTCAGTATCTGTTTCCAATTTTGTTTGTGACTATTGCCTGCGGAGCCGTTTCCGGATTCCATTCCCTGGTATCCTCAGGTACTGCTTCAAAGCAGGTTAAAAATGAAAAAAGCATGCTGCCAGTTTCCTTCGGTGCCATGCTGATGGAAAGTATGCTGGCTGTTATCGCTCTGATTGCGGTTGCTTCCTTTGGAAAAGGAGAAGCTGCCGCCCAGGGTCTTACCACACAGCCCCAAATCTTTGCCGGAGCAATCGCAAACTTTTTGTCTGTCATAGGCCTGCCCCATGAGTTGGTATTTACTCTTATCAATCTGGCGGTTTCTGCATTTGCACTTACCTCCCTAGACTCTGTAGCCCGTGTAGGCCGTCTTTCCTTCCAGGAGTTCTTCATGGATGATGATGTCGATGAAGAAAATATGAGTCCTGTTTTAAAGGTAGTAACTAACAAATACTTTGCAACAGCCATCACACTGGTGCTTGCATATTTGCTTGCAAAGGTCGGCTATGCCGAGATATGGCCTCTGTTTGGTTCCGCAAACCAGTTGCTATCGGTACTTGCTCTGGTTGCCTGTGCCGTATTCTTAAAAAAGACAAAACGTCAGGGCTGTATGCTCTGGATTCCCATGGCATTTATGATGGCTGTTACTTTCACAGCTTTGTCCATGACAATCATAAAATTGGCTAAAGCTTTTGCCACTACCGGCTTAAGCCTTGGAAATACTTTGCAGCTCATATTCGCTGTGCTTCTTCTCATCCTTGGCGTCCTTGTAGCAGTACAGGGAATCAGGAAGCTTTTAGTGAAATCAGACACAAAACAGCAGAATTAATTACATTTTGAAAGATTTTTAAATTAATGTACCCTGTCAGCCATCTGACAGGGTACATATATTATAAAATATCTTCTATAAACTGTTTCAGCTTTTTAACTCTTTTTTTGTTACAAGTCAAATTTTGTCATTTGTAATTTATTTTCTTTATTGGATGTCTTATCACTGTTTTTAACCGTTCTGCAGCAACCTTTCTCGCATCACTTAAATAGATTTCATGATGAAGCCGTTTCTCCGTAATATCCAGCTCATACCCTGACTCTGCCATGAAATCATGCATCAGGCTGATCGTTTCAGGCTCATCATCGTAAAGGCCGATATGCATGCACTGTACACATAACCCTTCATCATATGTAAGAAATTCCACTTTGGAAAAATCCTGTTTCTTTTTTCGCGTTGCTTCCTCTATAGCCCAGTTAAAATCTTCTTTTGTCACAAAATCGGGAAGTCTGATGACAGAAATAAACCGGAAATCCTCCTTGTGGGAATAATCGATTCCCTCAGTATCGTCCTGCCACCAAAACCCCTCCAGAGGCGGAACCACATAATCAAAGTATCCTTCTATCTGATGACTTCCCATTTTGCTCATTTTAATGGTAAAAGCAATCGCATAAAGTAATCCGATGGATTCCTTATACTCGCTGCCATCCGCATTCGGATCTCCCTTGCCGCGGACTGCAAGATAATTCATTGGCGGCACTTCCACGATACCCGGTTTATTCTTCGGCATATAAAATTCTTTGTACTCTTTTTTATAATCAAATGCCATTTTCTCTTATTTCCTTTCTAATCTGGCTACACGTTCCTGTATATTTTTTTCAAATTCTTCATCGGAAAAAGCCGGATCCTTTGTCTTTCTCCAAATATCGCAGGGAACACAATTACACTCTCCGCATCCTTTATATTTATTCCGGTTGACAGAACATTCATAAATCGGACATGCCTGTCCTTCCGGTGCATGAAATACCTTTCCCAGGCTTTCATTACATCCCTTGCACATCATTCCGTAACATCCACACTTTTTACAATCCGTTCCGCAACAGCTTAATGTTTCAGTCAAAGTTACATTCTCTAATATCTCCTTCTGTTTTTTCTTGCTGAAACCTGAAAGAACCAGTTGATATGACTTGTCCAGCAAATCCTTTAGAAGCTCATCCGGCACCACGCCTTCCGGTTTAATGGAATTCCAGTGTATTTTGTTCATGTAATAGCCGGGAATGATATCCTCATACTGCTGCCGCAGGAAATCTCCTTCCAGCGGATCAAGCTTCAACGTAATATAATACGGCTTATCGTCACCACCCAGGCAGATTGCTGTGAACATTTTCCCACCGATCTGATAGCGTATCCAGTTCCAGTCCTTTTGCAAATCCTTGGTTACACCCGGCTTGTTCATCAAAAAATCATCCAGCCACTCATATCTCATAAGTAATTCCTCCTCATACGTTCAATTACTTTAATCAGGTATTCCTTTCGATTGTTTGAAATCTGCCAGAATCGATTCCCAGATTATTTTTGCGGCAAATTCAGAGCCGTATACCGATGCATGGGCACCGTCCTCATAGTACATCTCCTGATCCGGTCTGCTTCGCACCTCACTCCACCAGTTCTGTCCCACCGGTGCCAGAACCGCACCGATTTCCCCGGCAATATTTTCATGTACCCTGTTCATGTGATCCTGCTCAAGTTCCTCATCCTTCTTCGCCCAGGTGGCATAGATCACAGGAACACTTCCCGCTTCCCGGACCCACTGATTTAAAGTGTGAACTGCTTCATAAAACTTTTCCTCGGGAGCAAAAGGATGAGAATGCTCCTGAAGCACCACATAATCATACTTTCCGTATTTTATATTAAATTGCACATCAGGTTCCTTAACGTGCTGGGCAAGAAACCAGCCACCATGGGCAATCATGGTCACCTCACAGGCAAATCCGTCTTTTCCTGCCAGGTTCGCCACCATTGCCGGCATATCATGAAAATAAGTATGGCTGTTGCCTATAAATAGAATTCTAAGATGCTTTTGTGCCTTCACATCCGTTCCTCCCTGTACATTCACTTTCTTAAGGCATTCAGTGTGCAGCTCATCTCATACCACTGTTCTCCGCCCCAGACCGAGCCTGAAATTCCGTCATTTTGAAATCCCATCTTTTCATACATTTCAACCTTGGATTCCAGACAGGTTAAAATCACCTTGCTCCTGCCTTTTTCCTTTTCTCTTGCAAGATACCGGGACACGATCTCCCTTGCAAGTCCCTGTCCGCGATATTCCGGCAGTACATCAAGACCAAGCACCATCAGATTTTTTCCCGCCGGATCATATAGCCCGGCATTGGTAAAAAATTCATCCCTGAGAGAAACCTCATGGGTAGAAAGACCATTCATAAATCCTGCCATTTTTCCGGTCTCTGTATCTATCGCAACCAGAAACAGCTCAGGCGCCGTCGCAACCCTTTCCTTCATCATGGTTTCGGAACACGCCTCATTGGGCGGAAAACATATTTTCTCAATCCGTGCAGCCTGGTCGGCCTCCTCCGGAAGAATATTTCTGAATAAAAAACGTTCTTTCAGATTATCCATCTTTCCGTGCTCCTTTTTCTCTTTATCGGTAACATCATCATTTCCGGATGAGATGCCAAATATTACATCAGTGCCTCAGTGCTTTTCTGCCCGTTCATCCCAGAATGTGCAGTCGTCTCTTCCGATCACTTCAGATGTAAATGGAGTTCCGTCATTCTTCTTATAATGCTTTGTTGCGCGGTAAACATATTTCGATCCGACATAAACAATGGGAACATTGAAAAATACGATCAGAATATTTCCCAGATCCGAAAAGGCCCAGAGATTGCCAAGTTCCAGACCTGCAATATTACAAAGAATACCAAATGCCGCCACAAAAAGTCCGATTCCTCTGACCACATTGATAAATCTCCTGTCCTTGCGGATTCGGTTTGCCGCAATCTCCGAAAAGCTGATCATTCCAAGGAGACAGGTGTAGGCAAACATGCTGAAGCACAAAGTAACCAGAAAAGTCATGATCGCATTTGCTGCCGTTCCCGGCGTCAACTGCGCAATGGATTCCGTAAACTTGGGAAGCTTATCAAGTGCTGCCCAGGCTTCCCCGTTCGGTCCATCCCAGCAATGCGCCATAATCACCACAAAACCGGAAAGTGTACAGATCACGATGGTATCCAGGAACACGCCGATGGAAGACAGCATACCCTGTTCACAGGGATGCTCAGCATCTGCTGCCGCAGCTGACATGGTGATGGTTCCCTGTCCGGCTTCATTCGACATCAGCCCTCTCTTCACGCCCTGTGCAAGCACCGTACCAAATACTCCTCCAAAGAATGCTTCCGGCTTAAATGCCCCTGCAAATACTGTCTTGAACAAATAAGGAATCGCTTTCACATTCAGCACGATCAGAATAAATACTGTCACTATGTAGAGCACTGCCATGACCGGAACCATCTTATCCGTCCATTTGGTCACCTTCTTAATTCCACCAAAGGCAATAACTGCTGTGATCAGCACAATGGCAGCACCAACAACATAGTAAAAAGCAGAATCTGTTGGAATGGTTACTCCACTCACGATCTCTGCCATTCTGCCAATGGAGGATACCACGTTAAATCCTTGCGCCGGCAGACAGCAGAGTGCGTAAAGAATATAAAGCAGCGAAAGGAACACACCGATCCAAACTTTATTTCCCAAAAGCTTCCTTCCATAAAAAGGAAGACCTCCCACGAACTCATCGTCCTTCTTCTCTTTAAAAATCTGAGCCAGCACACCTTCCATATAAGCTACCGCCATACCAAAAAAGGCGGAAACCCACATCCAGAAAAGCGCGCCCGGACCACCCACTGCAATGGCACCTGTCACACCGATGATATTTCCCGGCCCCACACGCATCGCCGAGCTTAGCAGGAATGCGGCAAGGGGTGAGATTCCGGTTTCTATTTTTCTTTTTTCCAACATGACCTGAATTCCCTTTTTGAAATGAGTCACCTGGATGAATCCCAGCCGAAAGCTGAAGAAAATTCCGGAACCCAGAAGCAAAATAATGGCAAATGAAAAATTACCCAATACCGGAATGGATGAATACCACTCAAAATTTGTCGGGAAATCCCAAAGAAAATCGGACAAAGGACCGACAAAGGAAAAAATACCGTTAATGGATTCAAAAATGTGCTGCATACAGTTACCCTCCTCATTTTCTTTTCATTTTATCATATATAACCATACTGTACTACGGAATTATCTGCATACCGGCTATGATACATAATATTACTCTCCTTTTCATTGAATTCTCCTTTTCACATTATTTTTCTCCATTCCTCCGTAAGCTTCTTAAGACTCCACGCCGCATTGGCAGGACTTGTCGAAGGAAGGCATATTGCCTTACGTTTAATTTTCGGGAAGACATATTTTTGATACAACTGCTCCGCCTTTTTCCCATTCACATAAATCTGCTTAATATCGGCTTCTTCCAAAATCAGGCCGAGATCATTTGGTATCATATTTTTAATACTGCTGTCCGAGGAACCCTCAATGTCACAGGACCTGATCACATCCCACACGGCAATATGGTTTTCAAGTAAAAAAACTTTTTTCTCCTCAATAGTAACAGGCACTTCACATTCGCATATAGCGGCCAGCACCTTCCAGAACCGATTCTGCGGATGTCCATAGAAAAAACCCGCTTCCCGGGATTTTACCGAAGGAAAGCTGCCGAGAATCAGTATTTTTGAATTTTTATCATAAACAGGCTCGATTGGGTGCTGTATCATGGTTGCCCTCCTATTTATTTAATAAGGTGATCTATTTCCGTTTCATAAATCTGCTTTGTCCGTTCATCAAACAATACCCACGTCACCCGGTCAAATACTCCTTTATACTCTTCCAGATATTTATCCACTGTAGCCACTGCAATCTTTGCCGCCTTTTCAACCGGAAAGGAATATACTCCTGTGGAAATGGAAGGGAAAGCAACGGAACGAAGTTCATGCGAAGCAGCAACTTCTAACGAATTGCGGTAACAGTCTGCCAATAATCTTCCCTCATTACAATCTCCGCCTCTCCAAATGGGGCCTACCGTATGAATCACATGCCGGCATGGCAGTTGATATGCTTTGGTGATTTTGGCCTGCCCGGTCTCACATCCGCGAAGAGTCCGGCACTCCTCCAATAACTCTCTGCCTGCTGCCCGATGAATGGCACCGTCAACACCTCCACCTCCAAGCAAACTGTTATTGGCAGCATTTACGATCGCAGATACATCATTGACTTTGGTGATATCTCCCCGCATACAATCAATCCTTGCTTTGACGCCGGATACCCTGTTTTCAAGCAGCTTTATCATGCGCTCCAAAATCGGAGAAACCTGTCCTTTCCGATATCTCTCTTCGAAAGATCCATTGCAAAAATGATCTTCCCGTAAAAGCATCGTCATAAGCGCACAACAGATGTCATAATCTGCATTCTGCAACCGCTTTAATTCTTCCTCACAGCTAATTCCACCGTCTTTTTGGGACGCATATTCATGATACCGAAACTTTATGTCGCCGGCATCCTCCAGCGCTTTGTAAAAGTCTTCCATGCGGATGTTCTCACATGCTTGCAGGTTTTTATAATTTATAATTTTTTCATTCGGTTCCATAAGTTTCTTCTTTCCTGAATTTCAGCGATGGGTACTGTTTTCAGTTATCACAGATTCTTATAATATTTCTCTATCAGCTTCGCCATCAGCCGCCTGCGTTCATTTAAGAACTTATCATAATCATCCACCGTCATATTAACAACCATTTCAGGAATTGCATTTTCTTCAAGATTTTTCTTAAATGCATCACTATCTGTAATATTGCCGATGACTGCATTTTTCGTTAAGCACTGTTCCAATGCTTTTCCAAAATATACATTCGGTGCATCATCGCTGATCGCCTTATTCACCTGAGTATCAAGATATGCAAAATTAGCCACCTGATTATATCTTCCCTTTGCATCCACACCATTATTCTTTAAATACGCCTTGGGGAATATGTGGTGTACATCACCTGATATATTCAGCAAATCCGATATCATCGTTCCATGCATAAACAAAGAATTGCAATTCATATTAATCTGGGCAGCCAAAAATGTGTTAAATGCAGGGCTGTTTGTTGATGATGTTTCCAGATTCTGAGGGAGCGTAATATTCCAAAATGTATCAGACAACGCAGAAGCTTCTATCTCATTAAAGAAATTAAGGAACCCTTTCTCGTTAATATTTCTGATATCTCTGCTCATCACTGATTCCGGTGAACCAATATATCTACTCGTCAATGTTGATAATACGAACCACTTTTGAACATGGTGTTTCACTTGATCATTCGGTATCGTTGGATCCTGACACAGCTTGAGATATAACATATACGCAAAGTCCAGCGTCATCTTAGAATTCAACAACTTACCGGACTTAAATCCGGCGCCCTTTATCGCCAAAATAAACTGTGCAAAATTATATTCTTTGATAAAAGCCTTCACACCATTGCTAAGCTTCTCATAGGAATCTTCAATAATGTCTTCTCTAAATTCACGCGTTTCAAAATCTCTTCCGGAGAGCAGGCTTACCAAATCAGATAATTTACCTCTGTCAAAACTATACATAAACGCAACACGCAGCATATCATTATAATCCGGATTATAAATATCTTCATTATCTTTAGCCAGCCATTTTATCATAGATGCATAGTCCGTTTTCCCAAACTCCACATCTTTTTGCATCTGCGGATAAAAATCCGGTTTTACCGACAAATGACAGAAATAATCCACAACTTTGCGCAGTGTGTTCCCACCATGAGCGATATCTGCCGCCATTTTCGACATAACAAAATCAGACTGACTGAGCGCTGTCCCCTTTGAATTAATACGAATAAAAATTTCTGTTACCTCGTCAATATCAAGCATATGATCCAGTTCAATTACTCCAATTTGGCGATTTGCAATACCTTTCAGTTTTGTAAGTGTTTCTGACAGTTCATCCAAGTCAACATTTTCATTATTACTTGCATATTCATTTTCAAATGCTCTCTGGCGGAAATCTGTCTTAAAAATCTCTGCAATATCAGGTATCCACTTTTTATCCTTTAAATGTGACGCATCCTGTACCGCAAATCTTTTTGTCGGATCTTCTGCCAAAGGGTTAAAAGCAATCTTAATTCTGTCCTTATTAAAATCTTCATCTAATACTTCCAACCCGGCAATTGCAGCCATGATAGCTGTAATACGCTGCTGTCCATCAATCAGCACATGCTTGCCACCTGCCATTGTGCCACTCTTTGTCTGAACATCGGGATTCTTCCATGTAATAATATATCCTGTCGGATAGCCATTATAAAGAGAATCTATTAAGTCTCTTACCTGCGCTCTTTTCCATACAAATGGTCTCTGTATTTCCGGTATTACAAATTGCTGTGCTTCAATCAAACCGAGAATGGCACTGACTGAATATTGCATTAATGTAAACTTTTCTCCTACCATAATTAATCCTTCCTCTATATAAGAATTGTCGCCTTATGAACACGTATATTTACCACAATATTCGACGAAATTCATTCATTTTTCAGCGGCTTCAGAGTCTGCATAAGGAGTATCTTTTATCCCTTTGTTCTGAAGATGTAAAACTAAAGCATCCAAATATTTTTTCCAAAATGCCCTGAACACTTCTTTGTCTCCAAACCGGTTTACGAGAACAGGGCTGACTGCATAGTATACTTTTATAAAAACACGTCCACCTCGGCTTTTTCTAAGTCTGTCATCTCGAAACCTACGCAATGTCCACACCTGAGGACAATCATAGGATCCATAAACGCAGGTCGCAACATAACACCCATCTTTCTTACTCGTTTTTGTTGTAGTTACCTGAATAGAAGGTGCAGGCTTTTCAGCCGGTTTTTCTTTTATAAAATGATGAACCCGTTTTACCGGCAATGTCGAAAGAGTTTCTGTAATTCGCTTTTTTATGTACTCTGGATTTACCCCATAGGATGTCCATAATTTGATAATAGGTATTCCTGCTTCCTCGCAAATATCAGCAACCTTTTTATCTCTCTCCCGTCTTTCTTCTGTCAAGTGGCTCTGATCATTGATTTCTATTATCAGTAAGGGACGATATGACAAATCCGTAATAATAAAATCGACATTCCTGTATAATTCATTTTGAAATCTTGCATCATCAGTCCTTATAATGAATGATGCCAGATTCGCCTGTGGCTGAATCAAACAGTTTTCCGGCAATACTGACTTGATACAGTTTAAATATTCCATTTCTTTCTTTGTTACTAAGGAGGATTTCAATTCATAAAGGAATTTTGCTTCTTCTCCCATAACATTTTTTTCTTCTACGCAAAGGCCATTTGCATAATGCCACTTTTGACATTTCGGACATTTTATAATTTCACCCGCTTCTTTTTTCTTGTTGCATTCTTTGCACAAAGGATACTTTCCGCTTTCAGCACCACACACTTTACATTTCATAAAATTCCCCCTTTTTATTTATTTTTTTATAAATATTATACCATGTTCGCATAAAAGCTCAAAAATAACTTCGGACGAGAGTCCCTATATCACTTCCGTTCGGTTTAATTGCATCGCCTCAATTTTGCCCCGGTATTTTTGAAGTATCGGATCCAAATCCAGTGGTTCCGTTATAGGCGGAAAAGTGTCATCATAATGATCCAAAAGAATCTTTTGGGGATTCAGGCGGTCGATGATTTTCACTGCGGGTGTGTAATTATCCTCCCAGCCATTATAGGGAAGTATCAGAAGATCGCTGCCTGTGGGATAATCTGTATCCTCCCGAAGGTTCAAACTTCCCATCAAAGATATCTTCTTTCCTTCTGTCTCTATCTCATAAAATACAGTTTCTCCTTTTTCTCTACACTGACTATTCTCCTTGATAATATAAGGCAGATTTCCCCTTGCAGGCGATTTCAACATATGGGAAAGGCGTTCCCTGGACAACTTTGGAAGGATAGCATGCTTGCCGTGAT
The DNA here is from genome assembly GCA_945917985.1 of uncultured Clostridium sp. Taxonomy (GTDB): domain Bacteria; phylum Bacillota; class Clostridia; order Lachnospirales; family Lachnospiraceae; genus Suilimivivens. The sequence goes on from CAMEIH010000022.1 coordinate 29,940, forward strand.
AAGCTTTCATTTTAAAATCATGAATGGTAACCTCATTTCCAAATTCAATTAATACCAAATGAGATTCCGGTATCCCCTTTTTCACTAATGTTCTGTAAGGGGTCTGTGTACAATATATCCTGATATTGGGGTTTCTTTGAAAAATCATAGGGAGACTCACAATGTGATCAAGATGTCCATGGGTGATAAAAATATCATCGATTCCATCGTAGTCCTCTATATTGGCAGGCTCATCGGATCCTTTCAAAGGCACAAAGGGATCGAACAAAATTCTTCCCGTCTGATTCTTCATTTCGATCGATGCAGTGCCATGCCATTTTATTTCCATTCCGATTTCTCCTCGTTCGCATCATTGCCACAAAATCAGTATATCTTTCTTCCCTCTGACAGTCAATTTTTCATTGCAATTGATAGGGAACAAATCTATACTGGAATTATATACGGGAGGGATAATCATGATTAGAGAAAGAATTTACAGATCCAGAATAAGAGTTCCTGCGACCGTTCTCGGATGTGCGGGAGGCGGCATCTTGCTTTGCTTGTTAGGAATATTATTTAATTCAGACGGCAGTAGTGGAAGTATCGGTGCTTTCATTATTTTACTGCCGGTGCCGGCAGCATTTTTTCTCCTCTCTTTTCTTTTGTTTCGCAAAGCCAAAAAAGAGGAGCAGGCGAAAATTGCCGAGGAAACTGCCTATGCAAATCAAATGGCTGATGGCGATGAGCAAGTTATGCCGAACCAGCCGGACTTCGACGATGACAGCGGAGAAATCCATACTACCGTCAATTATTATAATCAGACGAAAGAGGACGGCTGGCAGCAAAACAAAGCCCTTTACGGTTCCCACCTCAACACCAGCGAAACCAGGAACATTAAAGGAACACAAGTTGGCTATACCTATGTGACAGATGACTACCGAAAGGTACTTCCTGCCTATATCATCGGGACAATCCTTATGATTATTATCAGCATTGTTCTGCTGATTCTCGTACCTGTCTTCGGTGTATTTGTTTCCATATTCAGTATTGCATGGATAGTCGGCATGTGGAAAAAAGCACCTGTTAAGAAATGGAAAAACCAGGCGAAAAAGTTAAAGGATGAGGAATAAAACCTCATCCTTATTTTTCTTTTGCTCTTCCATCCTCCATAAAATCATCTGTAAACATATCAATTGCTTGCATAAATGCATCCCATTTATTGTTTTTCGGCATCAGCATCACTATCTCTCCAACTCTGTTAATAATTACCTCATCTGATTTGAAGCGATATTCCTTCGGTAATTTTACCACCTGACTTCTTCCATGCTCAAATATTTTAGCCGTCATCATGTACAATACCCCCTCTTTACATAACAAGATTCCGCTAATTTTTCTGCTGATTTTGCTGATTCATCATGGTTCCCTATCGGTTCTCTGCCTGGGCAAACACCCGCACCGTCAGCTCTCCTTTTCCAAATTCCAGTACAGCAGTCAGATCTGCATCGTTCAGCCAGGCAAGTGAAGGACTCTGCGTCGTGATCACGGGACGCCATTCATCCCGATCCCATTGATTTACAATATGAATGGAACAATTATCTCCGTTACAGTCATTTCCAAGCAGTGTATACTCTGCCCTTAGCTTAGGCGGCTTTCCCTCAGCATATTCCTGTCTGTCACACCCTTCCGGCACAATAGCTCCCCGAAAATACCCGGTATCACAATACCCGGTAAAGTAAACGTCAGACTTGTTTACTTCGCCCTCTTCTACAGATTCACAACGCGTAATCACCACGCGGATAGTAAGAATCTCTTCCCTGTCTGCAAGGAACTGTCGCATAGAAGCGACAAGACTTTTTTGCTGCTCAGTATCGTAGCCGTGTCCCATCTGCCTGATCAACTGCAGATGGCATTGTCCCTTTTCATAATTTGCCTGTGCGCGAATGGCGTAAGAATAATCTACAATTTGATCTTCCAATCCCTGTAAAATCAAAACAGGACCTTTATAGGCTGACAGCTCCAGATAGGGATCCATTCCCACTACTGTGTCATGAAATATTTTTCCCAGCACGATATTGCCGCAGTCAATCTCCTCCGGTACGTTATCTGCATCATAGTTTGCTCCGCCAAGACAACCTCTTCTGGCATGATCCGGAATACACAGCGCCGGAAACACCATAATCAGCTTCCTGATTTCATCCCCACACTTTGTTGCTGCCAGTCCCGACACAAATCCACCCTGGCTGAATCCCAACAAAACCAGATTACTGTTATCTGTATACGGCAGGCTTTGTACATATTCCTTAACTGCAAGCAGATCTGCAACCTCTGTAAGTATAGTCATATCCGTGGTTTCACCTTCACTCTTCACATCATCAGCTGCATCGAATCTGCTTCCGCCACAAAAGCTGAAACCAAACGCCACATAACCCATCTGCGCAAAATCCCTGCAAAAATCATCCACATCTGTGTAAATCCCGGTAAAACCATGACTGATGATAACTGCAGGATAGCTTTTCTCCTCCTGGAAATTCGCCGGCAAATATTGCGCTCCCCGAATCAGAAGTCCGTCTCTTTTACATGTAAATAGTTGACTCTCTATACCCATATTGTTATATCCTTTTCCGTGAAAAACCTACCTCTAGTACTTGCAAACAACCGTTTGCCAAATTATATCTAACAGTCGATTTCTTGTCAATATTTTCGCTATACGTTTATACTTGTATATTATTCATTTTCCACATTCCTCCATTATCAGATCCTATTCTTTCTATTATTTTATGTTCCTTCAACTCTGATATATATCGTGAAATCGTTCTATCTGTGACATCCAAAGCAGTTCTCAACTCATCTATTGAAATCTGAGGATTCTCGGAAATCAATTTTAGAATATTTGTAGCTTTAGCTACCTTTTTCTTTGAATATTCAGGTATAAGTTCTTTCATTTTTTTCTCTGAAATATCTATGACATTTTCTATGACATTTTCTATGACATTTTCTATGACATTTCCATCGTTATTCTCAGCGACCATCTTCAAAACAAGCGTTACTTGATTAAGATTTGTATCCTCAATCAGTTCCGGCTCAACCCATCCCTCTTCCTTCCAGGCACTCAATATAGAAGGAAAACCTGATCCTGCATTATCACCAAATCCAACCATCCTAAGCATTGTCTGCATGTGTGGATTTCTTGATTTTGAGTTTCCACCTCGATAAATATCTTCCAATGGCAGCTTTAAAATTCCCGGATTAGTGAATTCAAAGCTGTCTGACCTTCTAATTATCTTTAAAACACCTGCATCCATTAAGTAATCAGCATGTATAATAAGATTGACAAAGGCTTCTCTTACTGCTTTGTGAATCGGCGTCTCATCAATTCGCTGTATTCCTTCAAGTTTAAAAGGTTTCTTTAAATCTTCTGTTAATTTAGGAGTAACCTTAATAAAGAAATTGAAAAGATTATTCTCCCAAGTTCCATCATAAGTAATCCTGTCATTCCAACGAATATCCATTGTCGCTTCGCTTTCATTTCGATAATCCATAAAAATATTATCAAATTCATCACGAATAGCCAGTCCGGTACCAAACATCATCAAACCAGCAAGCGTAAGTCCTTCTTTTCCATCACTACGATTCTTTCTATAACCTCCAAGCTTTTCAAGAAAAGCTTTATTATCTAGAGCATTCCATACATGTCCATCATTTCTGATTTCAAATATCTGGCGATACTTTCTGAGAGTCTCTTTGTCTATATCAGACATTGTATAATATTCCAAAATCATTCCATCATTCCCCTCGGAATTCTGATCTCGAATCATTCCGCGAACTTCATATTCGGTCGCATGATAGTCCCCTTCATTATTTCTCTTATAAGTTCCTTTATATGGATTTTCACCGACATAAATAGGGCGCAATTTATAATCAGCGCGAGGAACTTTAATAACTATAAGCCTTTTGTTTCCTTCTTCAACAATAGATACATCTTCATCTTTTAATATATTCACATTTACCTTACTCCCATTAATTGTATTCCAAAAATCCTCTTTCTGTTTTTCCGGATTTTGGATACCCTGTATGATAAAACGTTCCTCGGGGAGTTTCTTAGACTTATCCTCCAATACCCCAAGAATGATATACCCACCTATAGTATTGGCAAATGCAGAATATGATTCATATATAGATCTCGGCACACTGTTTTCTGCTTTTTTACACTCCACATCAACTTTTTCGCCCCGATAAATTAATTGTTTCAATTCCTGCATATCCATTATGGCACCTTCTTTCTGTTTTATCTACTCTCTATCCCCAAATGGCTCATCATATTATCTGCTTCACAATCCGATAAATCGCTGTACCATCTATCTTGCCAAAAGAATGGAGGGAATCAGTATAAAGGCTTTTCCTGCCAACATTCTTTCTGGCTGTTACAAAATCAATAATTTCCGAAGCTCTATTTCCATATTCTGTCCCCAGCAATGCTTCCCTCAATCTGTTCCTGATCTCATTACGTTCCTCTATTCTTGCATGTTCTGCTGCCAGATCTAACATTGTAGATCTCTCTCGAAGCCTGATTCTTCTGTCTGCATCCTCCGATGAACTGAGAGCAACTAAAGCACTTTCAATATTTCCCGCCTTTATCAGGCATACCTCTGACATTGCAGGATTTATCCTAAAATAATCCAGAACCGCTTGAAATCCTTTATCATTGCTGATAATAGCCATCTGAGTCTCACCCCGTGCGCTCAAAGCTCCACACTCTGCGGCTATATAGAAATCCAAAGCATTCTTAGCCGGATTCTTCAGTTTCACAATTCGAAAGTCACATCCCGAAATCTCGATGGACTGCAAATAATCTTTTCTGATCTTTCCGCAGGAATTACTGTAAAAAATGATCAGTTTGTCATCCTCTTTCAGCGCATCCACACCCTTTAGTCCATTGGATGCAAATACATTTTCGTAATCAATGAGTATCGTTGCCATTTGCATCTCCCTCTTGACTGCATTACCATAATGATATATATTGTAACCATCGGTTATTATATAATATATTAACCATTGGTTATTGTCAATAGGGAGGCCAAACATGAATTTTATTCCTGAAAGACTAATTAATTTAAGACATTCTTTGGGTATCAACAAGGCTGAGGCTGCACGCAGACTGAATATGTCTGCCATGGGATATGGAAGATATGAAAGTGGTGAGCGGGAGCCATCCTATCAAACAGTAGCTTTCATTGCTCAAGCATTTAACAGTTCCATTGAATATTTATATGGTGAAACGGAAGACCAAAGAGCTACTGTTCTAACAATCTCCGCCGATGAGGAACCTGAATTATTTTTATTGATACAATCTGTCAGAAATGACAGCGAGTTGCTGAAACGACTGCTGGCATATACAAATGGTCTGAAGAAATAATTAAGAGGGAATGCGTGTTTGACATTCCCTCTCAAAAACTTCAAAAGTATTATGTTTCTACACCGCAATATATGCTCCGGCCTGCACCTTCCACATCTGCGCATACTTTCCGTTCTGCTGCAATAGCTCCTCATGGCTTCCCTGCTCCACGATCTGACCGTTTTCCAGCATAATGATGCGGTCTGCAAGTCTGGTGGTTGACAGTCTGTGGGAAATGAAGATAACAGACTTGTCTCTGGTTGCTTCCATCATTGCATGATTCAGCTGGTATTCCGCGATCGGGTCAAGTGCACTGGAGGGCTCATCCAGGATCATAAGACCTGCATTCTTGTAGAACACTCTCGCAATCGCCAGCTTCTGACTCTCCCCACCGGAAAGGTTCACACCTTCCTTGGAGAACTCGGTGGTGAGCTGGGTATCCAGACCTGCTGGGAGCGCATTCACTCTGCTGATCAGGCCACTGTCGGTAAGTGCCTGCCTGATACGCGCCTCGTCGCCGCATTCCTCCACGTTCAAGATAACATTTTCCTTTATATTTCCGCCAAAAATCTGGAAATCCTGAAATACCGTTCCGATGGTGCCTCGATATTTCGCAACATCGTATTTTCTGATATCCGTTCCGTCTGCAAGAATCTCCCCGGATTTCACATCACAAAGCCTCATGAGAAGCTTCACCAGCGTCGTCTTGCCTGCGCCGTTGTAGCCGACGAGTGCGATCTTCTCTCCCGGTCTGATATGAAGGTCAATCTCTTTTAAAAGCATATCACACCTGTCGCCATATGCAAAGGACACCTTCTTAAGCTCAATATCTTTTGCCTGATCAGAAGGAATAAGCCCTTCCTCTGAGGTAATTTGCGGCTGATAATCCAGGAACTTCCTGATCCTGCTCACGTAGAGACTGGTCTCACTGGCAAAAGGATATACATCCGTAAAGATACGCATTCCTTCCTTCATCCGTCCAAAGGAATTGTATAAAATCGCAACCGTACTGAAGGAAAGGGTTCCCCGGACTGCTGCCTGAAATACCAGATAAGAGATATACAGCACATCACCAAACATGGCATTACTTACATATCTTCTTAAAAATCCAAGCAGGAATTTGCGGTTGGCATATTTCTTTTCCACCTGGTATACTTCTTTGTTGGCCTCCTCAAAACGCTCAAAGAGAATGTCGGACACATCCGGATTCAGCCTGATTTCTTTTGCATAATCATTTAAGTAAAAGATTCTCTTTACATAATCTCTCTTTCTGGAAAAAGGAATACTCTCAATCCTCACCAGATAATTCAGCTTGTTGTACATCTGATTGAACACAAAGGAAAGCACAAAGGATGCTGCCGCAAAAATAATGGATACTTTGTCTTTCATCAAAAAGTAAATACCCGTAGAGACAAATACCGTAATTCCTGCCAGGGTATTCTGTATGAACTGGATTCCCCTGTCGATCTGCTTATCCACTTCGGAAATGGCAAGAACCTGATCATTATAAAATTCAGGATCATCGTAACAGGCAAGATCCAGCTCCTTTGCCTTCTCATAAAGCATCAGCTTGATCTTCTGACGGATCTTCGGCTTCTCTTTTTCCCCGAGATAATCTCCCACAATGACCGTAAAGACCATCCCAAGCTCGATGCATGCCGCCAAAATCAAAATAACGAATGCTACCTTTTTAAAAGGGTAATTAAATTCTGCAGCCTCCAGCACATATCCGATCCCCACTGTATGCTCAAAGAAAATGGACAGCTGTCCCCTCACAGCATCAATAGCCATAAAAATAATATAGGAAGGCGAAGCTGTAAACATCAGTTTCAGCAAAAAGAAATTGTTGCCGAACACTTCTTTTACGGACTGCTTCGTCTTTTCTTTTTCGTTGTCTGTCTTTTTCACAGCTTCACCTCCTCCTCATTTTCCAGAGCCAGATAATTCATGGCCTGCTTCTTATACATCTGCGCATAACTGCCATTTGCAGCCATCAGTTCACTGTGCGTTCCCTCCTCGATCAGGTGCCCTTTCTCCAGCATGAACACCTTGTCACAGTTCTTTACGGAAGAAAGCCTGTGAGAAATGAACAGCATCGTATGGTCACTTCCCTCTTTCATGATATTTTGGAACAATTCATACTCCGCGATGGGATCAAGGGCACTGGACGGTTCATCGAATATCTTCATGGGCGCATCCTTGACAAAGGTCCTTGCCACGGCAATCTTCTGGCTCTCGCCGCCGGACAAAACCGCCCCATCCTCATCAAATTCCTTTGTCATCATGGTATCAATCCCCTTTTCAAGGGATGAGACCTTCTCATACACGCCTGCCTTTTTCAGCGCCTCTATGACAAGCTCCTCTTCCTTTTCATAATGCCTTCCCATCAATACATTCTCTTTGATGGTCATTCCAAACATCTGAAAATCCTGGAAGGTAGTGGCAAACAGCTCCCGGTATGCCTTCAGATTGTATTCCCTGATATCCCTTCCGTTGTAAAAAATCGTTCCCGAGGTAGGGTCGTATAATCTGAGAAGAAGCTTGATAATCGTTGTTTTTCCTGCGCCGTTGTGTCCCACCAGGGCCGCCGTCTGCCCTTTTGTGATCACAAAGGACAGATCCTGAATGGTCTGCTCATCCTTGTAAGAGAATGATACCTTTCTGAATTCAATACTCCGGAATTCTTTCTCCGGCATATCGCCGTCCTGATCCTCCGGAATTGCTTCCTCATACTCAAGAAAACCGCGGAGATTGTTGATAAACACACCATTTTTCAGGATTTCCATAATACTCTCAAACACTCTGATCAGGATCCATGTCATTGCCACCATGAGACTGGTCATAATCGTCAGCTGCGCCAGTGTAATTGATCCCGTCACCTGTTTTCTGTAGATGGCATACAAAAGGACACCTTCAAAAATCACCGTGAACGTGAAAGTGATTCTCCAGAAGCTCAGGCTGGCATTGGCAAACGCATACTTGACCGCGATCCTGACGTTGCGATCCGTTGCCTCCCGATACTGCTTTTTCATAAGAGAAAAAACCTCTGAAAGCCTGATTTCCTTTGCCCCATCGGGAAGGTACATCATACGGCTTACATAATTGAGCACTTTCTCATTTGGTGCCTGTTCCTGATAACGTTTAAATTCATATTTGTTTTTCAGATTGCCAAACACAAAGTTTCCCAAAAGCGGCGAAATGATAAACAACATAGCATAATGGTCTATTTCATACATAAACCAGAAAACTACTACCGCACTGACAGAGCCGATCACCGTACCCAGGATACCCCTGATGATCGCGGTAACCTTTTCCTCCGCCCCATCCATTGCCATGGTATAGCGGTTGTAAAAATCAGAGTCCTCATAGCACCGAAGCTCCACGTTTTTTGCTTTTTCGTAAAGTTTCCTGTAAATACCGCCAAACAGCCTGTTTGTTTCCAGCGGATACACCACATTCTCCACATAATTTGTATAAACGGAAGCAGCACAGAATGCCACCCCACTCAACAAAATAAACAGAAAGATCGGGCGAAAACCCCGTCCCTGATCCAGTGCATCCACTATCTTTCTCATAAAAATTCCGTCGAAGAATACCCACTCGCAATATCCCACAAGCCAAAGGAAAAACGAGTGTATGACAATGCTCTTGCTGATGGATGATCCCAGTGCAAGCGCATACCAGGCATTCTTCAGTGTCTCTTTCAGAGACAGCTTATCCTTCTTTTCCATTTTTGTTTTTTACCCCCACTCTCTCATCAATTCTTCTGATAAATGAATATGTATATGGTTCAAAATATTTTGTCCAGAATCGGAGCGCTGTAGGATTGATCGTTTCATAATCAACCCCCAGATAGCTCTTTCCTTCCTCCATGCATCTTTTTGCCATTGCATCGAGAAGCTGCTTTGCCACTCCTTGCTCTCTATATTTCTCCAAAACATATGCACCGCAAATATTGCTTATGTCCGTTCTTTCGGTGAGAAACGTTTCCGCCTCGTCATCGATTGCCATAAAGCCTGCAAGTTTCCCTTCGTATCTTGCCGCAAAAACTTTTATCCCGTCGTTTTGCAGCCATCTTTCGGTGTCCCCCTCCGAAGTAGGTAAAAAGCATGGACTCTTTGCCAAATGGTCTGCCAATTTCTCATGCAGTTCTTTCATCTCCCATTTATCTTCTCCCACCAGCTCTTCCATCACAATCGCCGAATCCTCCGCATCATACCCATAATCCTGTAAGGACAAAACCGCATCCGAACATCTGATTCCGAAACCATTCAGGCATAAAGATTTATTTACTTCTTCATTGTTCGCATATCTGCTTATGGCAATACTGAAAATCTTATCCTGTACCAGTTCTTCCGCTACCGCTTCCAAAAGAAGTGACGCTGTTTTTCCTCTTTCTTTTCCGGCAAAGGCGCTTGCTCCCAGCGGGGAAAACACACCCTTTCCCTCTCCGTGGAAGCCTTCCCACGGTCCGAAAAAGGCCAGAAAACCTACCAGCTTATTCTCCGAAATCATTGCTTTTCCGTATGGCGCACCTTTTACATTATGAATGATATTTGTGAGCATTTCTTCCATGCTCCGATCCATAGGCGGCATACACTTTACCTTGTTCATCTCTTCCACATATTCCTGCTTACAAAGAGCCACCGCTTCCTCAGTATTCATATCTTTTACTTCAATCATTTCAAACATTTTCAATTCTCTCCTTTTCTTTTTTCGTTCCCGGAGATATCAAGTCGCGTATAATCCGCATCAGGCTTTTCTATAAAAAGCAGGAAAAGCAAAAAAAGCCAGGGACACAAAATCCCTGGCTCAATCATTTTAAGCACAAAAAAGTCGTGACACCGAATTGATACCACGACGAATGCACATCACTTATTTGCAAATCTCCGAGGTAATCATCATTATTGTTGTTTTACTGTTTAAATTTGTTCTCTTCATTTTTGTCATAGTTGATTACCTCCTTTGTCATAAATTTGAATTAATGGTAACATATGGGTTGAATAATGTCAACAATGAAAGTCGACACGCAGCTCCGAAAGGTAAATTCTATTCTATGCCTGCCAGTTTTTTGAAATGTGTGT
>CAMEIH010000023.1 GCA_945917985.1 uncultured Clostridium sp.
CCTGGAGCATGTTTCAGATATTATGAAAGAATTTGAGGAGGAATTTTCATGTCTGCAAGGATAATAGGAACAGGAAGCGCACTCCCTGCGCTCCTTGTGAGTAACCGGGAATTGGAAAAAACAGTAGATACCACAGATGAGTGGATCAGAAGCCGGACCGGTATAGAGAGCCGTCATATTGCGGTGGAGGAGACAACTACCTCCATGGCGATCGAAGCAGCAAAAAAAGCCTTGCAGGATGCGAAGGTTTCTCCGGAGGAACTTGATCTGATCATTGTGGGAACCATTTCTCCCGATCATTATTTTCCCTCCACAGCCTGTGAGATCCAGAACGCTCTCGGCGCAGTAAATGCCACCGCTTTTGATATCAGCGCGGCCTGTGCAGGTTTTTTGTTCGGCCTTGGCATCGTGGATGCTTACATGAAAGCAGGAACGGTCAGAACCGCTCTGGTGGTAGGCGCCGAGACTTTGTCCAAGATGATGGACTGGAATGACAGAAGCACCTGCGTGCTGTTTGGAGACGGCGCCGGGGCAGCAGTAGTCAGAAGCGATGCGAGCGGAATCATAAGCATGGTACAGGGCTCGGACGGCGCAAGAGGAGGCGCCCTTACCTGTGAGGGCAGAAGAGTGAACAATCCTTATAAAGAGAATGACACTTCCCTCGATTACACAAAAATGAACGGGCAGGAGGTTTACAAATTTGCGGTAAAGACAGTACCGAAGTCTATAGAGGAAGCGCTCCTGAAAGCAAATGTGAAGACAGATGAAGTAAAATATTTTCTTCTGCATCAGGCAAACCTGCGCATTATCGAGGCAGTTGCAAAAAGACTTGGACAATCCATCGAAAAATTTCCCACAAACCTTCAAGAATGTGGTAATATTTCAGCAGGGAGTGTTCCCGTTCTCCTTGACTTCGTAAACAGGGAGGGAATGCTTCAAAAAGGAGATACGATTGTACTGGCAGGATTTGGCGCCGGACTTACCTGGGGAGCCACAGTCCTTACCTGGTAGATACCGGAAGTTGTAGTACTTCGGAATTGAGGGAAAAATGGATGTAAAAAAGACATTGAACAGTCTGCTTGTCACTGCGTTTCAGGATGTGCTTGACATAGAGGAAAAGACACTGATCACAGGTGAATTTACAGACATTACCATGAATGATATGCATGTGATCGAAGCAATTGGGGATGGCGAGCCGAAAACCAGCTCGACCGTTGCAAAGCAGCTTTCCGTCACTATGGGCACGCTGACAAAGGCCATCGACAGACTGACCAAAAACGATTATGTGCTTCGTGAGCGGAGCGAGATGGACAAGCGTCTAGTACTGCTTTCCTTGAAGGAAAAGGGCAAGAGAGCCTTTGAACGCCATCAGAAATTTCACGAGGGACTGATCCAGTCGGTGGTTTCTCAGTTTGATCCGGAAGAGGTAGATTTCCTTGCCCGCACGCTGCATGGTGTGATCGGTTATCTGAAGGATAATGAAGAGGGCATCAAGCAGGAAATTACTTCCAAGGAATCGGAGAAGACGGTGGAATAGGCACATGATTGACAAAGAAAAATTTCATGTATTTAACTATGTAAAAAAGGATCAGTATACCGCCAGCATGGATGGCATGCGGTATATGTTGAAAAAGACGGAAAAAGAGGAGGGTTCTGTGCTGGAAGTCATTATCTGGCCGGAGCCTTATTGTTATGCGAAAACACCGGAAGAAAACAAGCAGCGCACAGAATTTCCGTTTACTGCAGAAGGGGTGGAACAGGCGGCCGACTGGCTGAATGAACAATATGTGCAGCAGAAGGCACTCTGGGAGTTGTCAAAAAAGTTGTAAAAATTTCATATTTTTTCGGATTTTTCTTGAAAATGAAGTACAAATTGAATTATAATAAATAAGTGGTTGACATAATAGCCAATGAGAGCATTATGAGACGGGAGATGAAGCTATGTCAGCAAGTTATTTAAGTGACGGCATATATCACAGAGAGGTTGCCTTTTGTAAGGTATACAGTCAGGACAGCAAGGAAAAGCTGGAGAAGCTTTTTTTACAGAACAGAATTTCTTACTTTATCGAATGGCAAGATAAATCGTTTCTGCAAAGAATCATGAGCCGGGACAATTCAAAGGAAAAAAATGTATTTACGATCCGGATTAATGAGGCGGATGTAGAGCGTGCCAAGGAACTGGTATCGGGTCTTGACTCCGTGAAGCTGCGCAAGACGGATCAGAATGATAAATGATGATAACCCCGGCTTATACCGGGGTTTCTTTATGCTTAAAGAAAGTGATCTTTTTAGAGAAGCGAAAGCTTTAGAAGGGAAAAAGTGTGATGCAGGAGAATAGAAAGCAGAATTTGGAACAAAGAGATCAGAAAAGGCAGGATACGAAGAAGCAGGAGCAAAAAAGGCAAGAGCAGGCATGCCCTGTTTTCAAAAAATGCGGCGGTTGCCGGTATCTTGATCTTTCTTATGAAAAGCAGCTGAAGAAAAAGGAGGAACAGCTCCGTGCGCTGTTAAAGCCTTTTTGCAGGACAGAGAGCTTTATCGGTATGGAGCAGCCTCTTCATTACAGGCACAAGGTGAATGCCACCTTTGGAAGAGACAGGAAGGGCAATGTCATTTCCGGTACCTATAAGGAGGGTACTCACTTTCTGGTTTCTGTAGATACCTGTCTTTTGGAAAACGAAAAGGCTGACGATATTATCCGGACCATCAGGAGACTCCTTCCCTCCTTTAAGATCAAAACCTATGATGAGGACACCGGGTACGGGCTTCTCCGCCATGTGCTGATCAGAGTGTCTCATGCCACGGGGCAGATCATGGTGGTGCTGGTGCTTTCTTCCCCGATTCTTCCCTCCAAAAACAATTTTGTGAAGGCGCTTCGGAAAGAGCATCCGGAGATCTCTACCGTGGTGGTCAATGTGAATGACAAAAAGACAAGTATGGTTCTCGGAGAAAAGGAGCAGGTGGTCTACGGCCCCGGCTATATTGAGGATACGCTCTGTGGGAAAACCTTTAAGATCTCTCCGAAATCCTTTTATCAGGTGAATCCGGTGCAGACGGAGAAGCTGTACGGAAAAGCGCTGGAATATGCAGATCTTACCGGAAAGGAGACGGTGCTGGATGCCTACTGCGGTACGGGAACCATCGGACTGATTGCTTCGGACCGGGCAAAAAAGGTCATTGGCGTGGAGCTTAATAAGGATGCCGTCAAAGATGCCATTGTCAACGCAAAGAGAAACGGTGTCAAAAACGCACAGTTTTATCAGAAGGATGCGGGAGAATTTATGGTACAGCTTGCAGAAAGCGGGGACAGGGTGGATGTGGTTTTCATGGATCCCCCAAGAAGCGGCAGTAGCGAGCAGTTCCTTGCAAGTCTTGTGAGGCTGTCCCCGGAAAAGGTAGTTTACGTGTCCTGCAATCCGGAGACCATGGTAAGAGACCTTAAGTATCTGACAGCAAGGGGATACTTTGTGAAAAAGGCTGTGGGTATAGATATGTTCCCCAATACCGTGGAGATAGAAGCTGTGGCTTTACTGGTAAGAAAATAACCCTGTCTGCATAAGAAAGGCCCGGATCATTTCCGGACCTTTCCATAGATGTGATTCACAAAACGGTTTGAAATTTATTTTACAGATGCTCTCTGTACTTTTCTTCACAGTATTTGCAGCGGTAGATTTCCTTTTCCTCATCCGCAAGGACGAAGATATGAGGAAGCTCCTGCTCGATGGAAGTGATGCATCTGGGATTTTTGCACCTGATCACGTTTTTGATCTCCTTCGGAAGCACCAGCTCCTTCTTGGAGACGATCTCACCGTCCTTGATCACGTTGACGGTAATGTTGTGGTCGATAAAGGCCAGCACGTCCAGGTCAAGCATATTGATGTCACATTCTACCTTTAAGATATCCTTTTTTCCCATCTTGTTGCTTCTGGCATTCTTGATGATGGCTACGGTGCAGTCCAGCTTATCAAGCTGCAGGTGATGATAGATGGAAAGACTTTTGCCGGCTTTGATGTGGTCCAGCACAAAGCCTTCTTCAATTTTTCCTACATTTAACATTTCAAATACCTCCCATTCAATTAAGGCTGTCTAAGTCGATCTCAAGCAAGGTCAGGATCAGAGCCATCCTCACATAGACACCGTACTGTACCTGTTTAAAGTATGCGGCTCTCGGATCGTCATCCACTTCCACAGAGATCTCATTGACTCTCGGAAGAGGGTGGAGCACCATCATATCCGGTTTTGCCTGTTCCATTTTGGCTTTGTCGAGAATGTAAAAATCCTTTAAGCGTACATAGTCTTCTTCGTTAAAGAAACGCTCCTTCTGTACTCTTGTCATATAGAGCAGATCAAGCTTCGGCATGGTGTCCTCCAGACGGATCACTTCTTCGTAGGGAATGTTCTTTTCCTTCAGCATATCCGTGATATAGTCGGGAACTTTCAGCTCCTCCGGGGAGATAAAGATAAACCGGATTCCTTCATAACGGACCAGAGCGTTGATCAGGGAGTGTACGGTGCGCCCGAATTTCAAATCTCCGCAAAGCCCGATGGTAAAGTTATTAAGACGCCCTTTTAAGGAGCGGATGGTTAAAAGATCGGTCAGTGTCTGGGTGGGGTGCTGGTGACCGCCGTCCCCTGCGTTGATCACGGGAATGGAAGAGCGGCTTGCAGCAACCATGGGAGCGCCTTCCTTGGGATGTCGCATGGCGCAGATATCTGCGAAGCAGGAGATCACCCGGATGGTATCGGAAACGCTTTCTCCCTTGGAGGCGGAAGAGGAGTTTGCATCGGAAAAGCCGATCACACTGCCTCCTAAATTCAGCATGGCCGATTCGAAACTTAAGCGTGTTCTGGTACTTGGTTCATAGAAACAGGTGGCCAGCTTTTTGCCTTCGCAGGCGTGGGCGTATTTTCCCATATTTTTTTCAATATCGTTTGCCAGGTCAAAGAGCCTGTCCAGCTCCTCCACGGAAAAATCAAGAGGATTCATTAGATGTCGCATACTGTTTACTCCTTTTCTTACTTATTTTTCCCAAAAAAATCGAAGAGCTTTTCTTCTCTTCGATTTTTGAAAATAACAATTACTTATAGATCAATAAATCTTCCACGGCTTTTCTTCTGGGAGCGGCGGGCTCTTCATCGGGAAAACCGACGGGAATCAGAGCGGCAAGCTCCTGATTTTCGGGAAGCTCTAAAAGAGAAGCAGCCTTTGCTTCGTCAAAGATACCCATGATCACCGAACCAAGTCCCTTTTCATAAGCAGCAAGGCAAAAAGCCTCGGCAGCGACACCTGCATCAAACATCTGCCATCTGTCACCTTTGGCGGTGGTGAAAGAGCCGTCACGCTCATAACCACTGCGTCCCTTGACAAAAGAAAGAGCGATCAGCATGGGCGCATTTTTGATAATGACGCCGTTATTTGGGAACATTTCCGTGCATTCCCCGGCAATCTTATCTTTTAATTCGCCTTCCACTGCAGTGTAGCGGGCAATCTGGGAATGCTTCCAGCTGGGAGCATAAGAAGCTGTTTCAATAATCTCATTCATTAAGTCATGGTCAACGGGAGTACTCTTAAATTTGCGGATACTTCTGCGGCCTTTAATGCATTCTTTTGCAGTCATAGGTAACCTCCTTTTTGCCTTTGCGATAAACATTTTTATTATCATAGCATACGGACAATTTTCTTTCAAGAATACTTTGCAATCCGATATAAAGTTTTGTATAATTGTATCCATAGAGCTTTGTAAAATGGATTTTAAGGAGGATGGTTTATGGCAACAGAATTTGTGGAGAGAAAAAGATGGCTGTTCTTGGGACTTCCGTTTACCTTTACCAAATATATTATCAAAGAGAATGTACTCACTATTGACAGCGGTTTTTTCAAGAAGGTGGAGAATGACTGCTATATGTACAAGATTCAGGATGTGGAGCTCAACGCTTCCCTGATGGAGAGAGTTTTCGGTCTCGGAACCGTGATCTGCTATACAGGTGACACCACCCACCCGAAGCTTCCCCTTGTTCATATTAAGAATGCCAGAGCGGTGAAAGACTTTATTCTGGAAGCTTCAGAGACGGCAAGATTGAAGAGACGTACCATCAATACGGTAGATATCGGCGTCGGAGATATGGATCTGGACGGAGACGGGCTCCCCGACTGACAGAAAGTAAGAGAAGCGGTATGAGTTTATCATACCGCTTTCCATATGCTTACAGGTCTTTTCTTTTCGGACTTAAGAGTTTTTCAAATAAAAGACCGGTAAAGAACCAGTTTGGAAAGAAGTCAAGCCGGATTACGTCCCGGATACGCCATCTGCAGTTTTCGTAGCTCCAGGGACAAAGATCCCTTTTTGTGAGAAATCTTCCGGAAAGATATTCCACGGTAAAGATGCAGACGGCGTAAACGCTGCCTCTCACATAGGCGGGGAATTTTTTCAGGAGCCTGAAAAGAGGCGTCAGCAAACAGGCACTTCCGTAGATGGGGAACATCCACAGGGAAGTGGTCCCTTTTAAGGAAAAACGGCGCCTTCTTAAGGAACCGAGGGCTGTGTATATAATTTCCAGGCACCATCCGGTGATGCCGCACTTTAAAAAGCTTTTCACAAAATTTTTCATCATGAAAACAGTATGTGCAGGAGAAAGAAAACTATACGGGTGAAAGAAAAATGATCGAAGAAAAAGAAGATAAAAAAGAAAGTAAAGCAATGTCCTATCAGGAAACCATGGAGTATGTGGACAGCCTGCAGGTTTACGGCAGTGTTCCGGGGCTGACCAATATCCGCAATCTCTGTGAGAAGCTTGACAATCCCCAGAAGGATCTGAAATTTGTCCACATTGCGGGAACCAACGGAAAGGGGTCTGTTCTCTGTCTCGTCTCTGAGGTTCTCAAGGAAGCAGGGTATGTGACCGGCCGTTATGTGTCTCCCACGATTTTTGATTACCGTGAGCGGATACAGATAAATGGGCGGATGATCACCAAAAAAGATTTGTGCATTTATATGACAAGGCTGAAGGAGGTCTGCTTACAGCTCACGGAGGAAGGAAAACCCCATCCTACGCCCTTTGAAATTGAGACAGCCCTTGCCTTTTTATATTTTAAGGAAAAAAACTGTGACATTGTGGTTTTGGAAACAGGGATGGGAGGCGAGCTGGATGCCACCAATATCATTGAAAATACGCTGGTGTCCGTGTTTGTGTCCATCAGTCTTGATCACATGAAGTTTCTGGGAAATACCCTTAAGGAGATTGCAGAAGTGAAATCCGGCATCATTAAGAAGGGGTGCGTTGCGGTGACGGTGCGGCAGGTATCGGAGGTCATGGAGGTGCTGGAGGATAAATGCAGGAAAATGGGAGTACAGCTTACCGTGGCTGACCCGGAGAAGGCCACCGGTGTCAGGAGCGGGGCAGGAAAGCAGAAGTTTACCTATGGAAGCAGGAAGGATATTACCATCAGTCTGATGGGGAGATACCAGATCGATAATGCGGTGACGGCTCTTGAAGCTTTGGATGCCCTTTCGGAAAAAGGCTATGCGGTTTCCGAGAGAGCTTTGTACCGTGGATTTTTGAAGGCAGTGTGGCCGGGAAGATTTGAGCTTCTTTCCGGGAAGCCTGTTTTTATCGCAGACGGAGCGCATAACAGGGACGGTGCAAAAAGGCTTGCGGATTCTGTCCGTTTTTATTTTACAAACAGACGGATTATATATATAATGGGAATATTGAGAGATAAGGAGCAGGAGGAGATCATCAGGCAGACCTGTCCATTGGCTGAACAGATTCTGACGGTTCCCACAGGCGGAAGCAGGGGCTTATCCTCCTATGAGCTGGCCTGTGAGGTAAAAAGGTTTCATCCTTCCGTGACTGCCCTTGACAGTGTGGAGGAAGCGGTGGAACTCAGCTTTCTGATGGCTGACAAGGATACCGTCATCATTGCTTTCGGATCCCTGTCTTATCTGGGAAAGCTGATCACGGCAGTCAGAAACAGAGACAAGAAAAAAGAAGTGAAAATTTGACGAATGCGTTAGCATATGAGGATGAACATCATGGTAGATAAAGAGAAAATAAGAGAGGCAGTGAGACTCCTTCTTGAAGGAATCGGTGAGGATGCGGACAGGGAAGGACTGAAGGATACCCCGGACCGGGTTGCCAGAATGTATGAGGAGATTTTCGGCGGCATGGATGAGGATCCGAAGGAGCATCTTTTAAAGACCTTTACTGCAGACAGCAGCGATATGGTGGTGGAAAAGGATATCACCTTTTATTCCACCTGTGAGCATCATCTGATGCCCTTTTACGGGAAGGCTCATATTGCCTATATTCCGGATGGAAAAGTGGTAGGCCTTAGCAAGCTGGCAAGAACGGTGGAGGTTTACGCAAGGCGTCCTCAGATCCAGGAGCAGATGACAGCCCAGATCGCAGATGCCGTTATGGAGCATTTAAAGCCAAAGGGCGTGATGGTGGTGCTCTCCGCAGAGCATATGTGTATGACCATGAGAGGGGTAAAAAAGCCCGGGAGCAGTACCGTTACCATGGCTTCCAGAGGAGTCTTTTTACAGGAAGAGAGATTGCAGAATCAGTTTCTTTCCATGATCAGGTTTTGAACCTGCGGGGAATAAAACGGATGATGGAGAGACGGTCTGCAGTACCGGAAGGAGAGAAGCGGGTTTGGAGATGGAGCGTGTCAACCGGATATTAAAACAGGATTTGTATCAGGATTATCTGAAGAAAAATAATCTGGCAGAGAAGGAACGTCAATTCTGTCGTCACAATATGGTTCATTTCCTTGATGTGGCAAGGATTGCCATGATCTTAAATCAGAAGGAGAACTATGGAATCGAACCGGAGATGATCTATGCGGCAGCACTTCTTCACGATATCGGAAGATGGAAACAGTATCTGGACGGAACCCCTCATGAGATGGCTAGTGCAGAGCTTGCATCGGAAATCCTTTTTCAATCAGGATTTGACAGTGAGGAAACAAATGTTATCATTGCGGCAATTAAAAGCCACAGAGACTTAGGAATCAGGGAAGAGAAGAGCCTTCGGGGTCTGCTGTACCGGGCTGACAAGGCAAGTCGACCCTGTTTTGCCTGTGAGATGGAAAAAGAGTGTAACTGGAAAAATGAAAGAAAGAACCTGTTATTAAAGGTATAATAGAGGAAAAAGAAATGAAGATCGGCAATCGTGAATTTGATGTGAAAAATCATACTTATGTCATGGGAATCCTGAATGTAACGCCGGATTCCTTTTCTGACGGCGGAAAATTTAATGAGATGGACAAAGCGTTATTCCATGTGGAGGAAATGCTGAAGGAGGGAATGGATATTCTGGATATCGGCGGGGAATCCACAAGACCGGGGTATACACTTCTTCCGGCTGAGGAAGAAATTGAGAGAGTAGTGCCGGTGATTGAAGCAGTTAAATCAAGATTTGATGTGCCCATATCGCTTGACACCTACAAAAGCAGGGTAGCTCTTGCAGGGATAAAAGCAGGCGTGGATCTGATCAATGATATCTGGGGACTAAAATACGATAAGGATATGGCAGGAGTCATCGCTAAGGCGGAGCTTCCCTGCTGCCTTATGCACAACAGAGACAATACCGATTACGGATGCTTTATGGAGGATGTGGCGGCAGATCTTGCACAGACTATACATCTGGCGAATGAGGCCGGAATCCGTGATGAAAGGATCATTCTGGATCCTGGTGTGGGCTTTGGCAAGACCTACGAAAATAATCTGGAGATTATCAATCACCTGGAGGAGCTTAAGGTGTTTGGTTATCCTCTTTTGCTTGGCACCAGCAGAAAGTCGGTGATCGGACTGACGCTTGATCTTCCTGCGACGGACAGAGTGGAGGGAACACTGGTGACCACCGTGTTTGGTGTGTTGAAAGGATGTGCTTTTGTGCGGGTACATGACATTAAGGAAAATGTGCGGGCCATTAAGATGGCAGAGGCAATTATGAGGGCGTAACGATGGACGAGATCAGAATTGAGAATCTGGAAATTTATGCCGGACATGGCGTGTTTGAGGATGAAAACAGGCTGGGACAGCCCTTTTTTGTTGACATTATCCTATATACAGATACGAGAGCTGCGGGAGAGAGAGATGATCTGAGTTTATCTACTCACTATGGAGAGGTGTCTCATCTGGTAAACCGTTTTTTGAAGGAGCATACCTATAAGCTGATTGAAACTGCTGCCGAGAAAGCGGTGGAGCAGATTCTGCTCCATTTTCCTCTGGTGCAAAGCCTTGATCTGGAGATCAGAAAGCCCAAAGCACCCATAGGGCTTCCCTTCGGTTCCGTTTCCGTAAAGATTCATCGGGGATGGAAAAAGGCATATCTTGGCATCGGCTCCAATCTGGGAGATAAGGAAGCGTATATGGAGAATGCCGTTTCCAAATTAAAAGCAGATAAGAAAATAAGAGCGGTAAGGACATCTGACTGGATCGTGACGAAGCCCTACGGCGGTGTTGAGCAGGATGATTTCTTAAACGGCGCCATTTCTCTGGAAACCCTGTATTCTCCTTCGGAGCTTTTACATTTGCTGCAATCTGTCGAAAAAGAAGCGGGAAGAGAGCGGAAAATCCATTGGGGACCGAGAACCCTTGATCTTGACATTTTATTTTATGAGGATTTCATTTCTGATGAGGCAGAACTCATGGTGCCCCATCCCGATATGCAAAACCGGGAGTTTGTGCTAAGACCTCTTGATCAGCTATGTCCCTATTATGAGCATCCCCTTTTACACAAAACCGTGAGACAGATGCTTAAGGAATTGGAAGAGAAGCCGGAACGAGAGCTTTAGAACGGAGACAGAAAAGATGACGAAACAAAAGAAAAACAAACCGGCAGGTACCTGTGAACAGTGCAACAATTATGTCTATGACGAGGATTATGACTGTTATACCTGTGAGATGGATCTGGATGAAGATGAGATGGCGAAATTTCTTGCTGATGAATGGAAGGACTGTCCTTACTACCAGCCCGGTGACGAGTATCTGGTAGTAAGAAAGCAGATGTAACAGCATTGATAAACCAAATTATTCCCCAAGGGCAGCGTCCCTGGCGGCAGTGAAGGCTGTCACGTTTACAGCGCCCTCTGAGGGGGTGTGATAAACAGGCACGTCACTGTTAAATTCGTTGAAATATACATAATTCGAGGTGATATTAATATTTTCATAGATACCCTCGGCTACCACTTCAGGCTCACTGCCATCCAGTCTCATCCGCATAAGGGCAGGAGCGTCCGTGTCGTTCTTTTGATAATAGATATAAGAATTTCCCACATTAAAACTGTCGGCTCTGTCGTGGGTTAAGACCTCTACAGTCTGTTCAGAGAGAGAGTAGCGGCAGATTCTGTAATTTTCTCCCACGTCCATATAGTAGATATAGCCGTTCTGATAGACCGGATACCATAGGTTTCCTTCATAGACAGTGGAGGAAGTGTCTGTTCTTGTGTCAAGGGCATACAGATAATGATCCTTATTCTGACCGTTGTAATAAATGATTCCGTTGTTGCAGGCAGCAGGATTGATGATTTCGTCGGAGACCAGTATATTTTCGGATTTGTCTGTTTTTAATTTATAAAATTTGGTGAAATCCTGATTATTGTATCTCTGATAGTAAAGATAATCTCCTACAAGCTGCATGGTCACACAGCCGTCACGGACAAGACAGACGGAAGTTTTGCCGTTTGTTTTTGTACGGTACACACCGTAGGTGCGGAGCATGTAGCCGAATCCGGTTCCGCTGTCTGCGGTATCCATAAAATAGTAAAGATAATCACCGGCGGCATTGATGGAGGAGATGTTTCCCGTAACCAGCTTTTTTAATTCGGTCTCATCCGTATTCATGGAATAAAGGCAGCCGTTGTCGTAGGCGTTGGAGAAATATACCTTTCCGTCAAGCTCGCAGAAAAGACCGTGATTATTTAAATTACCGGCAGTGTTTCCCGTTACGGAAATATCATTCGAAGGGATCCTGTCTCTCAGGGAAGAGATGATAAGCGTAACGGTCAAAAAAAGGATCAGGAGTGCCGGAAAGAGGATGTATTTCCAATTTTTTTTCATAAGCTTCGCTCCTTTATGCAAAACCAGATTGTTGTTGCTTTTATTATAGTGAACACGGCGGACAGATGCAAGGGTAAAAGACGGTTCATGCACCGGCTTTATGCGGTAAAAAGTGAGTAAACTGCTTGCATACACATACTGTTTGGTATAAAATTATCGTAATATTTTGTGATAAAAAACGAACAGAGGAAAGGATTGTAGTCATGGATTTACTTGAGCTTCGCGGCCAGATTGATGAGATTGATCAGCAGATCGTTGCGCTTTATGAAAAAAGAATGGAGGTTTCAAAGCAGGTAGCAGAATATAAAATTGAAACCGGAAAGAGAGTCTTTGACAAAGCAAGAGAGGAAGAGAAAATACAGAAGGTAAAATCTCTGACCCACAATGATTTTAACAGTCATGGGATCGAGGAGCTTTTTGAGCAGATCATGTGTATGAGCAGGAAACTGCAGTATCAGCTTATTTCAGAACACGGGGGGTTAAATAAGCTTCCTTTTATTAAAGTGGATTGTCTGGAAACCCAGAAGGCGAGAGTGGTATTTCAGGGAGCGGAAGGAGCCTATTCCCAGGCTGCCATGCATCAGTATTTCGGCGATCAGATCGACAGCTTTCATGTGGATACCTTCCGGGATGCGATGATGGCGATCGATGAGGGAAGCGCTGATTTTGCCGTGCTCCCCATAGAAAATTCCACAGCGGGCATGGTCAGTGAGATCTATGATCTTTTGGTGGAGTTTGAAAACTATATTGTGGGAGAACAGATCATCAAGATAGAGCATTGTCTGATGGCTGTTCCGGGAACGGAGCTTTCCGATATCAAAACAGTTTATTCCCATCCCCAGTCTCTGATGCAGTCGGCAAGATTCTTAAATACCCATCCGGACTGGCGCCAGATCAGTATGCAGAACAACGCTTTTGCGGCAAGAAAGGTTGCGGATGAGAAGGATAAGACCCAGGCTGCCATCGCCAGTGAATATGCGGCAAAGCTTTACGGTCTTGAAATTTTGAAAAAGGGCGTAAATCAGTCGGATACCAATTCCACCCGTTTTATTATTGTGACCAATCAGAAGATCTTTTTAAAAGATGCAAAGAAGGTCAGCATATGTTTTGAGGTTGCCCATGAGAGCGGTTCCCTTTACCATATGCTTTCCCATTTTATTTATAACAATCTGAATATGAACAGGATTGAGAGCCGTCCCATTGAAAACAGAAACTGGGAATACCGTTTCTTTATCGATTTTGACGGGAATCTTTCCGACAGTGCCGTGAAGAATGCACTGCGGGGACTTCGGGAAGAAGCCAGAAATATGAAAATACTTGGAAACTATTAAGCAGCAGGGGATAAGAATATGAGAGAACAGGAACTGATCGTATACAAGGATTTTACGGAGGAGGAAGGCCGGATTTTATATGATATGGTCTTTCTGATGGAGCACTACAAGGATGAATATTACAATAAGGAAGACCTTTGTGCACTTCTCTACGAGTGCATTCACAGCCTTCTGGAGATGGCAGGCAACCACGGCTTTTACGGGAATCTGTGGCACTGTTATCTGACAAATCTTCTTGTGAACAATGAGAACAGCTACAGCAAGGCTTGCGAGATCAGAGGGGAAGTGGAGGGCACCATCAACCGGGCGGTGCTTCATGATATCGTTATTTTCAAAGAATTTTATGATTATGATTTTTCAGATATGACAGAGACACTTTCAGTGGACAGTTTTGATCTGATTACGGATTATCAAAGCAGCGACAGTGAGAGTAAGGTTTACAACAGCCGTATCCGCGAGAGAATCTGCTCTCTTGCGGTGAAATTTACAAAGGATCACACACCCGAGGAGATGAAAGCCACACTGACAGAATTTTATAAGGATTACGGCGTGGGAAAATTCGGACTGCACAAGGCGTTCCGTGTTGTCCATGACGAGAACGGTGTGCAGATTGTGCCGATCCAGAATATTGCCCATGTCTATCTGGATGATCTTGTGGGCTATGAGATTCCCAAACGGAAGCTGATCGAGAACACGGAAGCCTTTGTGGAGGGAAGAAAAGCAAACAACTGTCTGCTTTTTGGCGATGCGGGAACCGGTAAGTCTTCCAGCATCAAGGCCATTGCTAATGAGTATTATGAAAAGGGCCTTCGCATCATAGAGGTTTACAAGCATCAGTTTCAGGACCTGAATGATGTGATCACCCAGGTGAAGAATCGAAATTACAAGTTTATCATTTATATGGATGATTTGAGCTTTGAGGATTTTGAGATTGAGTATAAATATCTGAAGGCGGTGATCGAGGGAGGACTTGAGAAGAAACCGAAGAATGTGTTGATCTACGCAACCTCCAACCGTCGCCATCTGGTGAGAGAGAAGTTCAGTGACAAGGAGGAGAGAAGGGATGACCTTCATGCCTCCGACACCGTACAGGAAAAGCTTTCCCTGGTGTCCAGATTTGGTGTCACTATTTTCTTTGCGGCACCTGATAAGAAGGAGTTTCAGAACATTGTGAAGGTTCTGGCAGAGCGCTACGGCGTAACGATGCAGGAGGACGAGCTTCTGCTGGAGGCCAATAAATGGGAGCTTGCCCACGGCGGCCTGTCCGGCAGAACGGCACAGCAGTTTATCGACTATCTTTTAGGGAAAAAGGAAGTGTAGACTATGGCAGTGAAAACATTTGCGGCGATCGATGTGGGATCCTTTGAGATTTCCATGAAAATATTTCAGGTATCCAGAAAGGGCATGAAGGAGATCGACCACATCAGACATGAGATCGACATGGGGACAGAGACTTACACTACGGGAAAGCTTTCCTATGAGCGTGTGGAGGAGCTTTGCCGGGTGCTTTGCGAGTTTTCAAATATCATGAAAACCTATCAGGTATGCGACTACAAGGCTTATGGAACCAGTGCTATCAGAGAAGCTGAGAATACTGCTATTCTGTTAAACCAGATCGAAGTGAGGACAGGTATTCATATTGATGTACTCAGTAACTCGGAGCAGAGATTTCTGGATTATAAATCCATCGCTTTTCAGGGAGAGGGATTTCTTAAGATTATTGAAAACGGAACAGCCATTGTGGATATTGGTGGCGGTAGCATTCAGATTTCTCTTTTTGATAAGGATACTCTTGTTTCCACCCAGAATATGCGGCTTGGCGTACTGCGCCTCCAGGAGAGACTGAATCATTTGAATGCAAGCTTGAATCAGTATGATAATCTCATTGAAGAGCTGGTGGATTCCCAACTTCAGGTATACAAAAAGCTATATTTGAGGGAGCGGGAAATCAAAAATATTATTGTTGTGGATGACTATATCTCTGTTATGTTGAGAAAAAAGAGCGATAATCATGAGATGACCGGTTATGCCGGCAAGGAACTTTTTGACCACTTTGAGAAGGCATATCATACAAAGAGCGTTTCCCAGCTGGCCAAAAGCTGGGATATGCCGGAGGAAAATATGCCGATGGCCCACATTTCCGTGATGATGCTGAAGAGAATCATGGAGACCATGGGAGCAGAGCTGATCTGGGCGCCGGGTGTTACTTTGTGCGATGGCATCGCATATGAGTATGCGGAAAAGAATAAGATGATAACAGCCTCCCATGATTTTGAACAGGATATCATTGCCTGTGCAAAGAATATCAGCAAGCGGTATCGGGGAAGCAGAAAGAGAAGCGAGACTCTTGAGCAGATCGCACTTACCATTTTTGACAGTACCAAGAAGATCCATGGTCTCGGAAAGAGGGAAAGGCTGCTTTTACAGCTCTCCACAATCCTCCATGACTGCGGAAAGTATATCAGCATGGCGAATCTGGGAGAGTGCTCCTACAGCATTATCATGTCTACGGAGGTGATTGGTCTGTCCCACAGGGAAAGAGAGATCGTAGCCAATGTGGTGAAGTATAATCATCTGGAGTTTGACTATTATGAGGAGATGGGACTTCACAGCTCTTTAGACAAGAGCGCCTATCTGGTAGTGGCAAAGCTGACCGCGATTCTGCGTCTTGCCAACGGACTGGACAGAAGCCATAAACAGAAATTTAAAAATGTAAGAACATCCTTAAAGGATAATGAGCTTGTCATCACGGTGGACACCAATGAGGATATTACTTTGGAAAAGGGACTTTTTGACGGAAGAGCAGCCTTTTTCCAGGAAGTATTTAATGTGCGTCCTGTCATCAGACAAAAGCGTGTGATTGGAGGTTGAAAGCATGAGTGAAATAGATTATAAAGATCCCGGATATTATACCAACCGGGAACTCAGCTGGGTCCTTTTTGATAAGAGAGTGCTCAGTGAGGCGAAGGATAAACAGAATCCTCTGTTTGAGAGACTGAAGTTTTTAAGTATTACGGCATCCAATCTGGATGAGTTCTTTATGGTGCGTGTGGCATCCTTAAAGGATATGGTGAATGCGGGGTATGAAAAGCCGGATATTGCCGGAATGACACCCGTGCAGCAACTTTCAGCGCTGAATGAGGCAACGCATGAGCTGGTAAAAGAGCAGTATGCCGTATATAATAAAACCCTGCTCCCGCTTCTTTTGCAAAACGGGCTCAGGGTCATTGGCAAACATGAGGATCTGACAGAAAGGGAAGCTGAGTATGTGGATCAGTATTATGAAGAAAATATTTATCCGGTATTGACGCCCATGGCAGTGGATTCTTCAAGACCCTTTCCGCTGATCAGAAACAAATCTCTGAACATCGGTGCGTTGGTAAAGAAGAAAGGCGGAGACGGGGAACTGGAATTTGCAACCGTACAGGTGCCCAGTGTACTTCCGAGAATCGTGCAGATTCCCTCTGAAGATGAAGGGGAAACCGCAGTGATTCTTCTGGAAGAGGTTATTGAGAGAAATATCGAGAAGCTTTTCTTAAATTATGATATTGTCTGCTCTTATCCTTTCCGGATCATGAGAAATGCAGATTTTTCTCTGGAGGAGGACGAGGCGGAGGATCTTCTCAAGGAGATTGAAAAACAGCTGAAAATGAGACAGTGGGGTCAGGCCATCAGACTGGAGGTAGAAGAGGGCATTGACAAAAGGCTGATCGGTATCATCAAGAAGGAACTGTCCATCGGAGATGAGGATATTTATCGCATTGACGGTCCCTTAGATCTTACTTTCCTGATGAAGATGTATGGTCTTCCCGGGTTTGATCACCTGAAGGAGAAGGGGTATGCTTCCCCGCAGCCGGTGCCTGAGCTGCCGGAGGGCTGTGATATCTTTGAACAGATCAGGAAGGGGGATGTGCTTCTTCATCATCCTTATGAAACCTTTTCTCCTGTGGTGGAATTTATCAGGCAGGCGGCGCGGGATAAGGATGTGCTTGCCATCAAGCAGACCCTGTACCGTGTCAGCGGAAATTCTCCCATTATTGCAGCTCTTGCCCAGGCAGCGGAGAATGGCAAACAGGTTTCTGTTCTTGTGGAGTTGAAGGCGAGATTTGATGAGGAGAACAATATCGTCTGGGCAAAGATGCTGGAAAAAGCAGGCTGCCATGTTATCTATGGACTTGTGGGCCTTAAGACCCACAGCAAGATTACCCTGGTAGTCAGAAGAGAGGAGGATGGCATCAGAAGATATGTCCATCTGGGCACGGGAAACTATAATGATGCCACGGCAAAGCTTTACACGGATATCGGGCTTTTGACCTGTTCTGAGGCTATCGGTGAGGATGCCACAGCAGTGTTTAACATGCTTTCCGGTTATTCCGAGCCTCTTGGATGGAATAAACTCTCCCTTGCACCCCTGTGGTTGAAAGACAGATTTTTATACCTCATTGACAGGGAAAAGAAAAATGCTGCCGCAGGAAGAGAAGGCCATATCATCGCAAAGGTGAACAGTCTTTGTGACAAGGATATCATACAGGCTCTGTATGAGGCCGGGGCAGCGGGAGTTAAGATCGAACTGATCGTGCGCGGTATCTGCTGTCTGAAAACGGGACTTCCCGGCATCGGAAAGAATATAACAGTGCGTTCCATCGTGGGTAATTTTTTGGAACACTGCAGAATCTTTTATTTTGCCAATGATGGGAAACCGGAGTATTACTGTGCCAGTGCGGACTGGATGCCAAGAAACCTGGAACGCCGCGTGGAGATCATGTTCCCTGTGGAAAAGCCTGCACTCCGCGAAAAACTGATACATATCCTTTCCATGCAGCTGAAGGATACAGTGAAAGCCCATGTCCTTTTGCCGAACGGAAGATATCAGAAGGTAGATAAGAGGGGCAAGGAAATCATCAATGCTCAGCAGGAATTCTGCAAAGAAGCAGTGAGAGCGGCAAAGCAGAAGGACGAAGTGGTAAGCAACAGAGTGTTTATCCCTGAGACACATCATGAATAGGGTGGAAAAAATGGATAAAAAAATAATTCTGGCAAGTGCTTCTCCCAGAAGAAGAGAGCTGCTTGCCCAGATTGGTATGGATTTTGAGGTGCGGGCAAGCTGCGCCGAGGAAAAGACAGAGGCAAAGGAACCGGAAGAACTTGTAAAAGAATTATCTGCCCTGAAAGCCCTGGATATCTGGGAGAAGCTTTCCGGAGAGGAGAAGAAAAACAGTCTTGTGATCGGCGCTGACACTGTGGTAAGCGTCTGTGGCACTGTTACGGGAAAGCCGAAAGACAGGGAGGATGCAGCAGGGATGCTCTCCCTTTTACAGGGCAGAACCCATCAGGTATATACCGGAGTTACCTTTGTTTATCTCGATGAAAAGAGTGATATGGATATCGGCAGAAAGGCAGAACGCCGGGTAAACAGCTTTTTTGAGAAGACGGATGTACTTGTCTTTCCTATGTCGGAAGAGGAGATTGCACGCTATGTGGCTACGGGCGATCCCATGGATAAGGCAGGAGCTTACGGAATACAGGGAATATTTGCTGCTTATATCAAAGGGATAGCAGGAGACTACAACAATGTGGTAGGTCTGCCTGTAGGAAGATTGTATCAGGAATTAAAGAAGATTTAAAAAAAGAATCCGTTTAGGCGGATTCTTTTTTAAAAACAATAAAGAAAACGTTTTCAAATTTTACTTTTTACGTAAACGTTTAAGAAAAGTGGAAAATTTACGAAAAAAATGTGAAAAAACATTTAAAAATCAAGGAGTGCAACCGTTTGCGCTTTACGAAAAAATCAAAGGGATCAATGGAGGTATAAATACAAGCAAAGAAAAAAAGGGTTGTGCATAATGCACAAAACGAACATACAAAAATATACACATATGTTAATTGACAACAACAAAATACAATGATATTCTTAGTCCAAGAGCAAACGGTTGCGCATAAAGCACAACATGTTGCGCAAAGATAGAGCGTGCCACCCGGCAGCTCAAGCTTCAATAGAAATAGGAGGATAAATAAATGAAAAAGAAATTGTTGGCATCATTGCTCACCCTTTCCATGGTAGCAGCTATGCTCACAGGCTGCGGTGGAGCAGCAAAAGAGGAAGCTCCCGCAGACACAACAGAAGCAGCAACAGAAGAAGCTGCACCTGCCGAAGAGGCAGAGACAACTGAAGCAGCAGAAAGCACAGTCGCTGCAGACCCCGTAGCTAACCTGATCGCAGCTACAACAGATACGGTATCCCTTACTGTATGGGCTTCTGAAGAAGACCAGACATTAACAACAGAACTGCTTGAGAAATTCAAAGCACAGTATCCCGATGTTACATTTGACATCAAGCTTGGTTCCGAATCTGAATCAACAGCTAAGGACACTGTCCTTACAGACGTAGAAGCAGCAGCAGATGTATTCGCATTCGCTGATGACCAGATCAATGAACTGGTTGCAGCAGGAGCACTTCAGCCTGTATCCGCTACATACACCTATGATGTAGCCGGTGAGAACGTAGCAGGTGCTGTAGAAGCAGCTACCGTAAACGGAACCTTATATGCATATCCCATGACAGCTGATAACGGCTATTTCATGTTCTATGATGCATCCGTATTTACAGAAGAAGATGTACAGTCTCTTGAGAAGATGATCGAAGTTGCAGGCGCAGCAGGCAAGAAGATCGGCATGGATGTTTCCAACGGCTGGTATATCTACTCCTTCTTCCAGGGCGCAGGCTATGACCTGACACTGAATGATGACGGTGTTACAAACTCCTGTACATGGAATGCTGACGGCGCTGTAGATGTTGCTCAGGCTATCATGGATCTGTGCGCAACAGGCGTATTGGTAGATATGGGTGATGAAGAAATGGCTACAGCAATCGCTGAAGGTACTGTAGTTGCAGCTGTTAACGGTACGAGGAGAGCAGAGACAGCATCAGATGCATGGCGCGAGAACTAGGCAGCAACCAAGCTTCCTACTTTCGAAGTTGCAGGCGAAGCTAAGCAGATGTCTTCTTACTCAGGTTATAAGTTAATCGGTGTTAACCCTTATTCCAAGAACGTTGGTTGGTCTATGCTGCTTGCTGAGTTCTTAACAAACGCTGAAGCTCAGGCAGCAAGATTTGAAGCAAGAGGCCTTGGCCCCGCTAACATCGAGGCAGCTTCAAGCCAGGCTGTTCAGGAAAATCCTGCAATTGCAGCACTTGCAGCTCAGGCAGCTTATGCAACACCTCAGCGTGTAGGCGGAAACTTCTGGACACCCGCTGAAACATTAGGTCAGATCCTTGCATCAGGCAATCCTGACGGAACAGATCTTCAGACACTGCTTGACACAACTGTAGAAGGAATCACAGCTCCTGTACAGTAGGAAGCATCAGCAGATGATCAAGCGACGCGAAGCGGCATTTGATCAGGTCTGATGATTCCACGATGAATGCGAAGCATTCAAAGTTATATGAAACTTCTGATACCCCACATGCCTCCGGGTATGTGGGGTATATTTTCCCAAAAATGTAATGTAAAACGGTACAATTAATCAAAAAATGACTCTCAGAGGGGTTTAAGATGAAGAAGATATTAAATTCAATTGGAAATTATTTCAAAGAGTTTGGTACCGCTGTTGCCAAAGGTGATATCTGGGTGAAACTGTCCCTGATCTGGATGGGAGCAGGATATATTGCCAGAAAGCAGATCATCAACGGTATCATTATGACTTTGCTGGAAGCAGTTTTTGCGATTATGTGCGTAGGATATGCAGCACCCAATCTGGCAAAGTTTGGTACGCTTGGTACAGTTCAGTTTGAACAGGTATTCGACCCGTTAACATTGACAAGTACAGTGAATGATTATGACAATTCATTCCTTATCTTATTAAATTCCATTATTTCATTATTCCTGATTGTGGTATTTGTCATTGTATATATTGCGAATGTCAAGACTGTTTATCGTCTTCAGCAGTCGAAGGAAAACGGAAGACACATTAATAACTTCCGGGAAGACATCCGTGCATTGTTTAATGAGAAGTTTCACATTACTCTGCTTACACTTCCCTGTATCGGTGTTGTTCTGATGAACATTCTTCCGATTCTGGTGCTGATCGCGGTGGCATTTACCAATTATGATCAGCAGCATATGCCGCCAAGTGCGCTGTTTACCTGGGTGGGCTTTAAGAACTTTAAATCACTGTTTACCAATTCCACCACCATAACGTTTGGATATTCCTTTGGCAAGATTCTGATATGGACACTGGAATGGGCTGTGCTTGCAACCTTTACAACCTATATCGGCGGTATTTTGCTTGCCAAGTTCATTAACAATAAAGCGACCAAATGGCCTAAATTCTGGAGAACTCTGTTTATCATTGCAATTGCAGTTCCTCAGTTTGTCACACTGCTTTTGGTCCGCAACTTCTTTGCAGATTCCGGTATTGTCAACACGATCTGCGCCAATATCGGTTTGACGGATTTCCTTAAGAAAATAGGTCTGGTGGCATCTCATCTTACCTACATTCCGTTTTTGACTGATCCTAACTGGGCAAAATTTATGATCGTGATCATCAACATCTGGGTTGGTGTTCCCTATCAGATGCTGATTGCAACAGGCGTTCTTATGAATATTCCGGAGGATCAGATTGAAAGTGCCAGAATTGACGGTGCGAACAGTTTTCAGATCTTCGCAAAAATCACAATGCCGTATATGCTGTTTGTGACAGGACCGGCACTAATCACTGACTTTGTAAAGAATATCAATAACTTTAATGTCATCTATCTGTTGACTCAGGATGTGTTTGTAACCTCGGACCAGATGCTTGCGAACTCCAATGCCAAGGAGGTAGACCTTTTGGTAACCTGGCTGTTCAGACTGACCAATGAATATTATAACTATAAGATGGCTTCGGTAATCGGTATTTTTGTATTTGTTATCTGTGCAGCATTTACACTCATTACCTTTACCAGAACGATTAAAGGAGATAAGGAGGATCAGTTTAGATAATGAAAAAACAAGTGAGATTTGTGTTAAGACATGTAGTTTTATTATTACTCGCCGTAATATGGCTGGTTCCCATTGTCTGGCTGGTTGTGACTTCATTTAGTGGATATAAGGGAATCAACACGGCACACTTTTTCCCTCAGACATGGTCTCTTGACAATTATATCACCTTATTCTTAAAACCTGACTCCGTAGTACAGTACAAGGCGTGGTTTACCAATACTCTTGTGATTGCAATCTTTACCTGCATTATTTCTACGATTCTGGTATTGATGGTAGCTTATACCATGAGCTGCCTGCGGTTTAAAGGAAGAAAGGGACTGATGAGCTTCAGCATCATTCTGAATATGTTCCCCGGCGTTTTATCCATGATCGCAGTGTACTTTATTTTAAAGTCTCTGGGACTGACCAACAGCCATGTGGGTATGATTATTGTATATTCTGCAGGTGCGGGCCTTGGATTTTTAATTGCAAAAGGATTCATGGACACGATTTCTGTTTCCTTGAGGGAGGCAGCAAGGCTGGAGGGGGCTTCTGAAGCCCAGATATTCTGGAAAATTGTGATCCCGCTTTCCAAACCGATTATCGTTTATACGGTTATCAGTTCTTTCCTGGTACCCTGGGGAGACTTCGTGTTTGCAAAGCTGATTCTGAATTCAGGCATCTCACAGGATTGGACAGTTGCGATCGGCCTTTACAATATGTTGAATAAATCCCTGATCAATAAATACTTCTCTATCTTCT
This sequence comes from uncultured Clostridium sp., assembly GCA_945917985.1. GTDB lineage: Bacteria > Bacillota > Clostridia > Lachnospirales > Lachnospiraceae > Suilimivivens. The sequence goes on from CAMEIH010000023.1 coordinate 23,119, forward strand.
GCGCAGGTGGTGTTGTGGTGTCCATCCCCATTTCCATTCTGTTTGTGATCATGCAGAAATTCTATGTAGAGGGTATTACAGGAGGATCTGTGAAGGGTTAAAATGGAAGTAAAAAAAATGACAATTGATGATATAGCAAGAGACCTTGGAATCTCAAAGACTACAGTTTCAAGAGCTATTTCAGGAAAAGGAAGGATCGGGCAGGAAACCAGAGACAGAGTACTCCGGTACATCGAGGAAAATAATTACAGACCAAGTGCGATTGCCAAAGGTCTTGCCCAGTCCAAAACCTTTAATATTGCCTTTGTCATGCCGGGAGATTACAGTAATGCCGATCTGCCGTTCTTTCAGAAATGTATGTGGGGGATCAGCATTATGGCTTCGCGAAGGGATTATGATGTTATCATTTCCATGGTGGATGAGGGAAACCTCTCCCAGCTTGTGAGAATGATAGATCATCATAAGATTGATGGTGTGATTCTGTCAAGAACCCTTGAAAAGGATGAAGTGGCATCGTATCTGATGACTGGAAATGTGCCCTTCGTCACGGTAGGATCTGCAGAGGAAGATTCCATTATTCAAGTAGATAATGATCATTTCGGCGCCTGCAGAGAATTGACCAGTATTCTTCTGCACAAGGGAATCAGGAAAATAGCGCTGATTGGCGGCGGTACCAACGTGATCGTAAATCAGAAAAGACTTCTCGGTTTCAGAGAGGCCTATATGCAGGCTGGTATTCCTGTTGATAACAGCCTTTTATATCTTGATATTGAAAATACAGGAAGAATAGAAGGTATTGTAGAGGAGATACTTGCCAAAAATGCAGACTGTATTGTCTGTATGGATGATTTTATCTGTAGCTATGTATTAAACAAGCTGGATAAGGATCATATTAAGATACCGGAAGAAATTAAAGTGGCATCCTTTTATAACAGCAGTTTTTTGGAGCAGCATCAGCCTGCCATAACGGAACTGAAGTTTGATGTATCCGAGCTTGGCATGGTATGCTGCAACACTTTACTGGATCATATCGACAAAAAAGAGGTAAAGCAGAAGACACTGCTGGGTTATGAGGTATTGATAAAGGAATCCACCAAAAATTAAATGGATATGAGGAGAAAGATAATGGATAAGTTTATTGTCAACATCATTCATCGCCCGGAGATGGTTCCCGAGTACGCGGAAAAAGTAACCGGACATGGAAAAGAAGAGAATATCGGCAGAAAGTCACTGCTTACTGAGTCTCTTGATATTTTCAGGTTTCAGCAGGAGACAGCGCATAAGAATGGTCTGAAAACAACCATTCAAATGACCTACGCCAGCCTCTTTAATGAAGAAGCAATCGCTATTGCAAAGGAAGATCATGAGAAGTACGGTGATGAGATTGCTCTTTCCCTTTTGGGATTGCCCTGTGAGGAGTTTAGAGAGAAATATAAGACAAAAGACTTCTGTATCTGGATGTTCTCTATGGAGGACAAGAAGTCGATCGTGGACGACGTGTTTGGAAAGTTCCATGATATTTTCGGCTTTTATCCTGAATCGACAGGTTCCTATTACATGGATGCAGAGCTGGTCAACTACATCAAGGAAAAATATCCCATGGTAAAGTGTGCGGTAGCTACCTGTTGGGAGGAAGGCCCTAAGGCTTATCACACCTGTAACAATTCCTGGTATACACTGATGGATGGCGGTCCATGGAATCCATGGATCCCGAGCAAACAGAATATCCACGCACCTGCAGCAAATGAAGCTGAGGACAGTGGTATCGTAGCCATTCCTCATCTTTCCAGAGATCTGCTGGCTTGCTATGACGGAAACGGCTCCAACTTCGGAACCCATCCCCAAAATGTGCTTCGCGGTATGATTTATGATACAAAGACATGGGAGTACCCTTATCTATACAACCTTATTGATCAGTATCGCGATCTTGAAAAGTATAATAACGGATATGCTTACAACATGATGTTTGTAGGACCCGGCTGGCTGAATAAGATGGGACGCTGGGAAGCACCCTATGAACTTCTTAAGAAATCTTATGAGGACGGTATGGCTTACTATGGACAGTTGAAGAAGGAAGGCAAGCTTACCGATATGACTATGGCTGAGTTTGCAGATTACTTCCGCCAGAAAAAGACATATACGGAGCCGGAATGTGCACTCTGGAGAGATATCCTTTACGGTTCCGACAAGCAGCTGTTCTGGTACTGTGACCCTTATATGAGAGCCTGTATCAACATGAATCAGGGCGGTGCTATCGTGGATCTTCGACCTTATGCTGCAAAGCTGAAATGGGAGGTTGGTATCGGAACACCGCATGTACAGGATGCTTCTTATCCTTTCCTGATCCAGGAGAAGTACAGAGCCGGATACTTCACTCACTATGCTGGTGAAGGTACCGTGAGAAGTGCAAAACTGACCTATAACGGAGAGGAAGTAGATCTTTGCCTTTGCCGTACCCATGCAAAGTTCAGCGAAGAAGTAATCGAGGATGGAAAGAAAAAGAGGATCCTCACGCTGGAGCCTGTAGATATTGAATTCTATGATCTGACCGTTAAGCTTCAGACAAGAGTGATCTTTACGGAAGGCAGCTCAGACATTGAGATGGAAAGAACAGTTCTTTCCATGAGCAATCCCGATGCAGTGGTAGATCTGAATGAGTATATCGTGGCATGCTACGGTACAACAGAATATCCTGAGGATATGACAAGCCTTACATTGACCTGCAAGGGCAAGAGCGAAGAGAAAAAGATTGATTATGCATATAAGTGCAGGGAAGCAGAAATAGAAGGAGCCGATTCTGTAGAGGCAGTGATCCCTCCTATCGAGACAAAGGTTTCCATGAGGACAAGCGATGAGAAGGCTACAGGCTACATCAGAGAAGGCTATGCATTCTCACCTATGTTTACATTGGGATATAAAACGACACTGAAGGATAAGGAGGTTGTTTCCACATGGCTCAAGCTGGAAAAGGCAAATTAAATTTCAGATGTCCCTCCTGTTTTATGAGGGATCTGGACATTGATATGTTCTACGATAAAGACAAGAAGGAATATTACTGTATGCGTTGTCAGTATGTCGGAACCGAGGAGGATGTACTGGAAAAGAATGAGATGGTAAGGTTCCGCTATAAGGATATGTACAAGCGTTTTACAAAATTTGATTTTGATTAATGTACCGGCAATGTTCGTGGCTGCAATAGCGGTCACGGACATTGTGCTATACGGACAGATGTGCAGTGGAAGGAAAGGCAAGGATACTGATATGAAATATTATAAAGGAATGGATATCTCTACCCTGCTTGAGGTAGAAAAATGCGGCGGTAAATTTTATGACGGAAAGGGTGCTGAGGATGCACTTGACATTTTAAAGCGCTATGATGTGAATGCTGTGCGTATCCGTCTTTGGAATGATCCCTATTCTGAGGATGGGGAGCCTTACGGTGCTGGGACAAACGATTTTGCATCGGTTATTGCACTTTCAAGAAGAGCAAGAGAAAAGGGCTTTGATATTCTGCTTGATTATCATTACAGCGATTTCTGGGCGGATCCCGGCAAACAGTTTATCCCAAAGGCGTGGAGAGGGTATTCGGTGGAGGAACTGGAGCAGGCGGTCTATAATTACACGAAGGATACACTGCTGGATTTAAAGGAGCAGGGACTTCTTCCCAATATGGTTCAGGTGGGGAATGAGTTGACAAACGGACTGCTCTGGCCTTACGGAAAGGTACCTGATTATGACAATATCGCCCGCTTTGTCAATGCAGGGATCAGAGCAGTCAAAGAAGTGTCGGAAACAGCCCTTGCAGACGGAAGCGTATCGGAACGGATCCTGATTATGATTCACCTTGATAATGGTGGAAACAATGCGCTTTACAGAGAATGGTTCGATCACTTTGTAAAGAGAGGGGAGGATTTTGATATCATAGGTCTTTCCTACTATCCTTTCTGGCATGGTACCTTTGATATGCTGCAGAACAATATGAAGGATATTGCAAAGCGCTTTGGCAAGGAACTGATCATTGCGGAAGTATCTATGGGATATACCATGGAAGATTATGCTTCCTATGAAAAACTCACGCCTTCCCAGAGAAAAGGGATGGCTACCAGACAGGAGCTTGTCGACAAGATAGAGTATCCCATGACCAAGGAAGGCCAGAAGGCGTTCCTGGAAGAGCTTTTTAAAAGACTTGAGGAAATCCCGGATAGGAAAGCGAGAGGATATTTTTACTGGGAGCCTGCCTGGATTCCGGTGCCCGGAAGCGGCTGGGCTACGGAAAGCGCGTTAAAATATATTGAGGATAAAGGACCTTGTGGAAACGAATGGGCGAATCAGGCATTGTTCGATTACGATGGAAATGCCCTTCCTGCCCTTACAGCAGTAAGGGATTACAGACCGGAATAAGGCGTTTTGCAATCATTTTCAATAAGCTATCGTTGGACTGAAGCAGAAAATTGATTTTTTTTGTTTCAAGGTATTGACTGTATGATATGTTTAGGGCATTATGATAATGAAAATGAGGAAAGGCATATGCCTTATGATCAATAGCACCTAAGGAGGAACATAATATGCATGAATTCGATGATGCTGTACTTAAGTGTTTTCTTGACAATCAGAGTCAGTTATTCCCTGAGGAAGATGTAGCTTCCACCATGGAGGAAGCTGAGGACTTTTTGGAAGAATGCTTTGCAGTCGTTGTTAATTCTGTGGACGAGGTTTGGGATTATTTTGAAGAAGAAGGAATTGATATGGAAGGCATGGAAGGCGATGAGATCCTGGATGCCGATGAAGTATTTGATGTGGGCGACGGCAGATATCTGATCGTAGAAGGCTAAAGCTTTATTTGAGAGAATAAGAAGAAAGAATAAAGTCCGGGCAGTTAATGTTTTGTATGTCGCATTTACTGCCCGGATTTTGGGTTCCATAGGAAATATGTAGAAAATAGGTCCCGGTTGTCCATGCTGAAATCTATTTTTTGCAATATATAATACCATATTGAGGATGATCATAAAAGATAGCTACAAGATATTGTATTGTGCAATTTTTCGTGCGGATTTTGTTTACATATTGACATACGAATAGCCATGGGATAGCATTGCATTACGGAGTCGTTTTATGCGGGGGAGAGTCATACTGACTTATGCAATGTGACGATTCATGTGAAAGAGGGTTATAAATGAGTGACAAAATCATTGTTCAATATTTAGAAAGTATATCCGGGCGAATAGACACAATGTCTACAGAGATCAGCGATATCAAGCATGATGTTCAAATCATTGATGAGAAAGTGGAGAAACTGTCAGCGCGGATTGATGATGTAGAAGAGAAACTGTCGGCGCGGATTGATGATGTAGAAGAGAGATTATCGGCGCGGATTGACAAATTGGAAATACGGGTCGATGAACTGGAAGAGAAACTGTCGGCGCGGATTGATGATGTAGAAGAGAGACTATCAGTGCGGATCAATGAAGTGGAAGAGAGATTATCAGCGCGGATTGATGATGTAGAAGAGAGATTATCAGCAAGAATCAATGAAGTGGAAGACACACTGAATGAAAAGATTGATCTTGTGGAGAAGGCTTTGGATACAGAAATTGATAATGTTTACAAGATTGCCTGTGAAAATAAGCAGAATATTGAACTTCTGTTGATTCCTTTTAACGACAGAAATTTGTATGTGAGTGCCGAGGTATCCAAAATTCCACAATTGGATGAACGTCTTGATGAGGTGGAAGATAAGATTGGTCAACATAGTGAGGAAATTCGAAAACTGAAAACTGCTTTAGCAGTGTAGCGAAAAGATGAAAATCTATATCGAAAAATAATCAACTCAATGAAGCGGTGCAATGGAAACAACATTGCTTACCGCTTCATTTTCTGCTATACTCTATCTATCATGATAGGAAGCTGATATATGCGTTAAAACAGATGAAACAGGAGAGTGCAGATGCCAAAGTATGACAATCTTTCAGAGGAATTGCAGGAGAGAATTCGCTGCGACAGAGAGAATCACTGGGTGAATCCCTATGCCTTTTTGGATGAAAACGTGGTCAGGAGGCGTATGGATCACGACAGGGCCAATCTCTGGAGACCGGCTTTTGTGCGGGATTCGGAAAAAATCATGCACATCCCCTACTACAACAGGTATGCGGACAAGACGCAGGTTTTTTCTTTGTATAAAAACGATGATATATCAAGGCGTTCCCAGCATGTACAGTTGGTGTCAAGAATTGCCAGAAATATCGGAAATGTCCTTGGGCTTAATACCGATCTGATCGAGGCAATTGCCTTAGGACATGACATTGGGCATACACCTTTCGGTCATGCAGGTGAGAGAATACTAAATGAGCTGTATCATGGGCAGACAGGCCGATTTTTTAATCACAATATTCAGAGCGCAAGGGTTCTTGATAAGATTTTTCCTTTAAATTTAAGCTTGCAGTCTCTGGATGGGATTATCTGTCATAACGGGGAACTGGAGCTGAAGGAATACAGACCGAAGATCTACTCTGATTTTGAGCAGTTTGATGATAAAATGAATGACTGTTACCTTCGTAAGGGAGCGGTAAAAGAATTGATTCCGTCAACGCTTGAGGGATGTGTGGTCAGGGTGTCCGATATCATAGCCTATCTTGGCAAGGACAGACAGGATGCGCTGAAGCTTGGCATCTATGAGGACAGCCCGGAATATCATAGCGGCAGTATCGGTGCCACCAATGCTGAAATCATCAATAATATGACAGTCAATATTATCGAGAACAGTTACGGGAAAGACTATCTCAAAATGGATGATGACTATTTTGAAGCCTTTAAATGCGGAAAAAAAGAAAACTATCAGAAGATTTACGGCAATGAGAAGCTTGAGCAGGTGTATAAGGAACAGATTAATCCCATGTTCGAGGAGATTTATGAAAAGCTTCTTTCAGATATGAAGAACCATGACAGGGATTCTGTCATTTATACACATCACATTAACTATCTGAAGGGACTCACACATTATTATACCGATGCCGGAAAATATGAGGAGTCAGATCCTGATGATATTGTGGTGGATTATATGGCGAGTATGACGGACGATTATTTTATCGATCTTTATCATTATCTGTTCCCCAAGGGAAAATATCAGGTGGAATATATCGGATACTTTGACAGATAAAGGAATATAAATAGAAGGAGCATGGAAATGAACATTATCTTACTTTCCGGCGGGAGTGGAAAGCGGTTATGGCCTCTTTCCAATGATATCAGGTCAAAACAGTTTATAAAAATATTCAAAACAGAAGATGGGGAATATGAGTCCATGGTGCAGAGGGTGTACCACCAGATCCGTGCTGTGGACAGGGAAGCAACGGTGACTATTGCCACCTCCAAAACTCAGGTTTCTTCCATTCACAATCAGCTTGGAAGCGAGGTGTCTGTCTGCGTGGAACCTTGCAGACGTGATACATTTCCGGCCATCGCCCTTGCTACGGCGTATCTTCACGATGTATTGCATATTTCGGAGGAGGATTCTGTGGTAGTATGTCCTGTGGATCCTTACGTGAATGAAGACTATTTTACTGCCTTAAAAGACCTTTCAGACATTGCACAAAAGGGAGAAGCCAATCTGGTGCTCATGGGTATTGAACCCACATATCCAAGTGAAAAATACGGATACATTATTCCCGCAGACAAAGAGGAGATCAGCAGGGTTTCCACCTTCCGGGAAAAACCGGATGCAGAGACGGCAGCAAAGTATATTGAGCAGGGAGCTCTTTGGAACGGCGGTGTGTTTGCCTATCAGCTGAAGTATGTGCTTGAGAAGGCCCATGAACTCATCGATTTTGCGGATTATCAAGATCTGTTTGACAAATACGATACGCTTACAAAAATCAGTTTTGACTATGCAGTGGTCGAGAAGGAAGAGAACATTCAGGTACTTAGATTCGGCGGTCAGTGGAAGGATATGGGAACCTGGAACACTTTGACGGAAGCCATGGTGGATCCCAGTATCGGCGAAGCTATTTTAAATGATAAGTGCGAAAATGTTCATGTGATCAATGAACTGGATGTACCTGTACTCTGCATGGGACTTAAGGATGTGGTGGTATCTGCCAGTGCGGAGGGAATTCTGGTATCCGATAAGGAGCAGTCAAGTTATATCAAGCCTTATGTGGACAAAATCAGCCAACAGATTATGTTTGCCGAGAAATCCTGGGGAAGCTTCCGTGTTCTCGATGTGGAAGAGGAGAGCATGACCATTAAGGTGACCTTAAATCCGGGGCATAAGATGAATTATCACAGCCATGAGAGAAGAGATGAGGTTTGGAATGTGATCGCTGGGAAAGGGAAGACGATCATTGATGGAAAGGAACAGGTGATCAAGGCCGGAGATGTGATCAGGATGCCGGCGGGCTGCAGGCACACGATCATTGCGGATACGGAGCTAAAGGTAATCGAGGTGCAGCTTGGAAGAGAAATCAGCGTACAGGATAAGCATAAATGGGAATGGCCCATGTGACGGACGTGATTGATTATTTTATAAGTGTATAGTAAAATAGGAAAAGATTAACAATAAAGAGAGGTAGAAACCAATGAAAATAGCAGTGGCCGGAACCGGTTATGTGGGACTGGTGGCAGGTGTATGTTTTGCAGAAAAGGGTTATGATGTAACCTGTGTGGATGTAGATGAGAATAAGATTGAGATGATGCGTCAAGGTATTTCTCCCATTTATGAGGATGGTCTGGAAGAATTGATGCAGAAAAATAATGCAAGAGGTACACTTCACTTTACCACAGATCATGTGGCAGCTTACAAAGATGCGGATGCCATCTTTATCGGGGTAGGTACGCCTGAGATGCCGGACGGAAGTGCCAACTTAAGCTATATTGCCACCGTCTCAAGACAGATTGCGGAGTCTGTGGAGAAGGATTGTCTGGTGGTTGTGAAATCCACTGTTCCTGTAGGAACCAACGATAAAGTAGAGCAGTTTATCAAGGATTTCCTGGTACACGATGTGAAGGTGGAGGTGGCCTCCAATCCGGAGTTCCTGGCACAGGGTACGGCAGTCCATGATACATTACATGCAGCCAGAATTATTATCGGTACAGAGAGCAAAGAGGCAGAGGCGCTTCTTAAGAAAATTTACGAGCCTTTTGGGCTTCCCATTGTATCGGTAAAGCGTCGCTCGGCAGAAATGATCAAATATGCCTGCAACGATTTTCTGGCACTGAAAATTTCCTATATGAATGATATTGCCAATCTCTGTGAGCTTGTGGGTGCTGATATCACGGATGTGGCAAAGGGAATGTGCTACGATGAGAGAATCGGCTCCCGGTTTTTAAATGCGGGAATCGGATTTGGAGGAAGCTGTTTCCCGAAAGATACCAAGGCATTAAAATTCCTTGCAAGAGAACACGGCTACAATTTAAGAACGGTGGAGGCCTGTGTGGCAGTGAACAGCGACCAGAAGACCAGGCTGTTCGAGAAGGCAAAGGACAGAATGATCTCCTTCAGCGGTTTAAAGGTGGCAGTGCTTGGTCTAACCTTTAAAGCCGGAACGGATGACCTGCGGGAGGCTCCTTCCATTGACAATATAAAACTCCTGCTTCAGGCAGGCGCTGATATCTATGCATTTGATCCAAAAGGGGAGACAAGGGCAAAACAGATCTTTCCGGAGGGAAAGTTGGAAAAAGGAACCATGAATTATGTTTCTTCTCCCCTGGAAGCGCTTGATCAGGCAAACATCTGCTTTGTCTTTACCGAGTGGAAAGAGATGAAAGAGCTGACACCTGCAGACTTTAAGAACAATATGCACACACCGCTTGTCTATGACGGCAGAAATCTCTACTCTCCGGAAGCAATGAAACAAAATGGTGTTGAGTATTATAGTATCGGCAGATAGGAATAAAGATATGGATGAAAAAAAACAGGCGGGAAGACAGATTCTGATCTTCCTTGCAATCACATTTGTGATTACTTACGGAATTGAATTTTTATTGATTGCACCTTTGATAGGCAGCACAGATATCAATGCTGCCATGGCGGCACAGTCTATGATTGCCGGTGTCATGTTTGCTCCCACATTCGGAGTGATTTTGACAAGGCTGATTACAAAAGAAGGATTTTTGGGAACGAATCTGTATTTTTCCATTAATGTTAAGAAGAATCTGAAATATTACGGGATTGTCTGGCCGGGCTTCGCAGCGTTGATCATGCTTGGAGCAGTGCTGTATTTCCTGATTTTCCCTTCCACCTTTGATGGTAATATGGGATATGCCTCTGCCGTTTTAAATGCGCAATCTGCTACAGAACTGACTACGGAAGCAGTGAAACAGACAATGCTTGTGCAGATTGTGATAGGAGTACTCCTTTCTCCCTTTGCCAATATAATCAATTGTTTTGGGGAAGAGTGGGGCTGGAGAGGCTACCTTTTACCAAAACTTCTGACTTGTTTTAAAGTGGTTCCCGCTGTTCTGATCGACGGACTGATCTGGGGACTCTGGCATGCACCGCTTGTCGCCGTTGCAGGTCTCAATTACGGAATGGGTTATGTGGGCTATCCGGTTACGGGAATTCTAGCCATGTGTGTATTCTGCGTGGTGATAGGAATCATTTTGTCTTATGTGACGATCAAAACCCGCAGCTGTGTACCTGCCATTTTAGGCCATGGCATGATCAACGGATTTGCCACGATCGGAATATATTTTACATCTCTGGAAACCCCGTACAACGTATTCCTTGGACCGGCGCCCACGGGACTGATCGGTGGTACCGGATTTATTGTACTTGCCGGCTATTTGCTTTTCAAACTTTATAAGGAAGAAAAAAATACCTTGCAATTTGAAAAACAGGGTGATACAATACAAAAAGAATCATAAAAGATGATTAGGAAGTGGACTTGCAAAAGTCCACTTTTCTATTTTCCAAACCTAAGGTAAAGAGGAGGGAAAAATGTCAAAGAGAGAAACATATGAAGCAAAAACAGAAGAATTGCTGATGCCCATTGCGGAGGCAAACCACGTGGAGATCTATGATATTGAATATGTCAAGGAGGGAAGCGACTGGTACCTTAGAGCGTATATCGATAAGGAAGGCGGAGTCACAATCAATGACTGTGAGTCGGTGAGCAGAGCCCTTTCCGATGAACTTGACAAAGCAGACTTTATTGAGGATGCATATATTTTGGAGGTTTCAAGTCCCGGACTTGGAAGAACCTTAAAAAAGGATAAACATCTTCAGAAGAGCCTCTTGCAGGAAGTGGAGCTAAAGACTTATAAGCCGGTATTGGGTAGCAAGGAATTTGCCGGAATTTTAAAGGCTTTTGATGAAAAGACAGTGACCATTCTTTCAGAGGATGAGGAAATGGTATTTGAAAGAGCAGATATTGCCACAATCAAATTGGCACTTGATTTTTAATTAAATTAGGAAGGAAAGGATAAGGAAAAATGAACAAGGAATTAATGGAAGCATTGGATATTCTGGAAAAGGAGAAAGAGATCAGCAAGGAAACACTTTTTGAAGCAATTGAGAATTCATTGCTTACCGCCTGCAAGAATCATTTCGGTAAGGCTGACAATGTGAAAGTGGAGATTGACAGAAATACCTGTGATTTTCTTTGCTATGCAGAGAAGGAAGTAGTGGAGGAAGTGGAGGATGACTGCCTTCAGATTTCTCTGGAGGATGCACAGAAGATCAAGTTCGATGCCCAAATCGGAGATATGCTTCATGTGGAAATCAAATCAAAGGAGTTCGGACGTATTGCTACTCAGAATGCCAAGAATGTAATTCTGCAGAAGATCAGAGAAGAAGAAAGAAGTGTCATTTACAATCAGTATTTTGAGAAGGAAAAAGATGTGGTAACCGGTATCGTTCAGCGGTATGTGGGCAGAAACATCAGCATCAATCTGGGCAAGGCAGATGGTATATTAAATGAAAGCGAACAGGTAAAGGGTGAAGTATTTAAGCCTACAGAGAGAATTAAAGTATATATCCTGGAAGTTAAGAATACACCTAAAGGACCCAGAATTCTGGTGAGCCGCACCCATCCTGAGCTGGTAAAAAGATTATTTGAAGCAGAAGTTACGGAAATCAAGGATGGAACTGTTGAGATTATGAGCATTGCAAGAGAGGCGGGAAGCAGAACCAAGATGGCTGTCCGCTCCAACAATCCGAACGTGGATGCAGTGGGGGCATGTGTCGGTATGAACGGTGCCAGAGTGAATTCCATTGTGGAGGAGCTTCGAGGTGAAAAGATTGACATTATCAACTGGGATGACAATCCGGGTAACCTGATTCAGAATGCATTGTCACCGGCCAAGATCGTTGCAGTGTTTGCAGATCCCGATGAAAAGACCGCCAAGGTAGTTGTACCCGATTATCAGCTCTCCCTTGCCATCGGTAAGGAGGGTCAGAATGCAAGACTTGCAGCAAGACTTACCGGATATAAGATCGATATCAAGAGCGAGACCCAGGCCAAAGATGCACCGGGCTTCCGTTACGAAGATTATATGGATGAATATGATGAGTATGAAGACGGCGAATACGAAGAATATGAGGAAGATACAGAAAATGAGCCTGTAGAGTAGGAAGGAGTAACCGAATGGCAAAAAAAATTCCTATGAGGCAGTGTGTCGGCTGCGGCGAGATGAAAAACAAAAAAGAAATGATGAGGGTTTTAAAGACGCCGGAGGAAACCATCGTGTTAGATAAGACAGGCAAGAAAAACGGCAGAGGTGCTTATCTTTGCGTATCAAAAGAATGCCTGATCAAGGCCAGAAAAAATAAGGGTCTGGAGCGTTCTTTTAAGATGAATATTCCAAATGATGTTTATGAGAGCCTGGAAAAGGAGTTTGATGAGGAGAATGGATAAGGTGTTATCCCTTTTAGGGCTTGCCGCCAGAGGAAGAAATCTGGTGAGCGGTGAATTTTCAACCGAAAAGGCAGTAAAAGAAGGAAGAGCTTCCCTTGTTGTAGTTGGGACTGATGCTTCGGACAACACGAAGAAGATGTTTACCAATATGTGCAATTACCGGGATATTCCCATTTACTTTTACGGCTTGAAGGAAGAACTCGGAAAAGCAATCGGAAAAGAGATGCGTGCATCCATAGCGGTGACGGATGCCGGAATGGCGGCAAACATAGTCAAACATTTGGAAAACCAGTAATGAGACGGAGGTAGTAGAATGGCCAAAATAAAAGTGCATGAACTTGCAAAAGAATTAGATAGACAGAGTAAGGAAATTATTGCATTCCTGCAGGAAAAGGGAATAGAGGTAAAGGCAGCCCAGAGTTCTGTTGAGGAGGATGCGGCAGCTTTGGTTCGCAGTGCTTTCGGACAAAAAAACAGTGCGAAGGCAGAGCCTGTGAAGGAGGAAATTCCTGAAAAAAAGGAGACTCCGGCAAAGGAAGAGGCAGCTCCCGTAAAAGATGCCGAATCCCCTTTAAAGGAAACTGTGACAGAGAAAAGCGGAGAGGAAGTACCAAAAAAGAAAAAGAAGATTATTTTTGTGAGCAATCCTCACAACAGTAATAACAATTTTGCCAAGGGACAGCGTCCGGGTAACGGCAGACCCATGCAGAACGGAAACAGACCGGCAGCCCAGGGAAATAACAATGTCGGAAGAACCCAGGGAAGAAGTCAGGATGCTCCTCATAAAATTATTAAGCCTCTCACAGCGCCTTCCATGCCCGATACCATGAAGCCTGATTTTAAACAGAATGCAAGAAGAATGGAGGAGGGAAGAAATGCAGCAAGAAATACGGTGAGAACAGAAGGAAGACCGGATGGAGGAATGAATAAGCCCCAGAGCGCACCTGCAGGAAATACTGTGAAACCGGTAAAAGAGGAGAGATATCAGAAAAATGAAAGAACTCCGGGAAGTGATTTTAGCAATCAGGAACAAAGGCCTTCGAGGAACGACTCCAGGGGATCTTCTTTTGGTAATCGTCCAAATAATCAGAATAACAGGGCTGATTTCCGCGGTAATGGCAATAATCAGGGTGGTAACAGACCTGGTAACAATAGTGGGCGCCCTGAAAGAGGAAATGGAGGGCAGGATAATAGATTCAGAAAGCCTGAAAGGCAGAATAAGAATTTCATTCCCGACGCGCCGATTCAGGATGCCGAAAAACATAGAGACGAAGAAAAGCGCAGAAACAATCAGGAGCGCGACAAGAAGTCAAGGAAAGACTTCATCTATGAGGAAGATGATGTAGCAGTAAAGGGAAGAAATAAAGCCGGTAAATTCATCAAACCTGAGAAGAAAGTGGAAGAGGCTAAAGAAGAACAGATCAAGGTGATCACGCTTCCGGAATCTCTTACAATCAAGGAGCTTGCCGATAAGATGAAGATGCAGCCCTCGGCGATCATTAAAAAGCTGTTCCTGGAGGGCAAGATCGTTACGGTGAACTCGGAAATTTCTTATGAAGATGCTGAAAATATTGCAATTGATTATGATATCATCTGTGAAAAAGAAGTAAAGGTCGATGTTATCGAAGAACTGCTTAAGGAAGAGGAAGAAGCAGATGATAATCTGCTAAGCAGACCTCCTGTTATCTGTGTTATGGGTCATGTTGATCACGGTAAGACGTCTCTTCTTGATGCAATCCGTAAGACAAATGTGACGGATAAAGAAGCCGGAGGTATCACACAGCACATAGGTGCGTATACTGTAAATGTTAACGGTCAGAGCATTACTTTCCTGGATACACCGGGACACGAGGCGTTTACCGCTATGCGTATGCGTGGCGCTAATTCCACAGATATTGCGATTTTGGTTGTTGCTGCCGATGACGGCGTGATGCCTCAGACTGTGGAAGCTATCAATCATGCAAAGGCTGCAGGGATTGAAATTATTGTCGCAGTCAATAAGATTGATAAGCCCGGTGCCAATATTGATAAGGTAAAGCAGGAAATGACGGAGTATGAACTGATTCCCGTTGACTGGGGCGGAACGACGGAGTTCGTTCCCGTTTCGGCAAAATCAGGAGAAGGAATCGATACACTTTTGGAAACAATTCTGCTGACTGCCGAAATTCTGGAATTGAAGGCAAATCCCAACAGACGTGCAAGAGGTCTTGTTATTGAGGCAGAGCTTGATAAAGGAAGAGGACCTGTAGCTACGGTTCTCGTACAGAAGGGTACCCTTCATGTAGGTGATTTTATTTCTGCGGGAGCAAGCCACGGCAAGGTAAGAGCCATGATCGATGATAAGGGAAGAAGAGTGAAAGAGGCGCTTCCTTCCACCCCTGTTGAGATTCTCGGTCTTTCCGATGTTCCCAGTGCAGGCGAGGTATTTATTGCCCATGAAAGCGACAAGGTTGCCAAGTCCTATGCCGAGACCTATCTGGCACAGAATAAGGAAAAAATGCTGGAAGAGACAAAAGCAAAGATGTCTCTGGATGATCTCTTTACCCAGATTCAGGCAGGTAATCTGAAGGAACTGAATATTATTGTTAAAGCAGATGTTCAGGGTAGTGTGGAAGCTGTTAAGCAGAGTCTCATGAAGCTTTCCAACGAAGAAGTTGTGGTGAAATGTATTCACGGAGGTGTGGGTGCCATCAACGAATCCGATGTATCTCTGGCATCCGCATCCGCGGCTATTATTATCGGTTTCAATGTCCGTCCCGATGCCATGGCTAAGACCATCGCGGAGAGAGAAGGCGTGGATATCAGACTGTACAGAGTCATCTATCAGGCAATTGAGGACATTGAAGCTGCTATGAAGGGAATGCTGGATCCTGTCTATGAGGAGAAGGTGATCGGTCATGCAGAAGTAAGACAGATATTCAAGGCATCTGCAGTGGGAAATATTGCAGGCTCCTATGTGCTTGACGGTGAATTCCAGAGAGACTGCAAGATTCGTATTACGAGAGAGGGCAACCAGATTTATGAGGGCCAGCTGAAATCACTGAAGAGATTTAAGGACGATGTGAAAGAAGTGAAAGCCGGATTTGAATGCGGTCTCGTATTTGAAGGTTTTGATCAGATGCAGGAGCTTGATATTGTGGAAGCTTATATTATGGTGGAGGTTCCCAGGTGAGAAAGAACAGTATGAAAAATACCCGTATCAACGGGGAGGTGCAGCGTGTACTGGCAGAAGTGATCAGAGGAGAAATCAAAGATCCCAGGATCAGTCCTCTCACCTCAGTGATTGCCGTGGAAGTGGCGCCTGATTTAAAGACCTGTAAGGCATGGATCAGTGTGTATGGAGATGAGCAGGCAAAGAAAGATACCCTGGCAGGGTTAAAGAGTGCGGAAGGTTATATTAAGAACCAGCTTGCTAAGCAGATTAATCTTCGAAATACTCCGGAAATCCATTTTATCGTGGATGAATCCATTGCCTACGGCGTCAGAATGTCTAAGCTCATTGATGATGTAATTAAAAATGATGAAGAAGGTAACAAAGAGTAGTTTTAGGAAGTGATGAAATGAATATTTATGAGGAAGTAAAAGATGCAAAAACCATCGGGATCAGCGGACATATCCGCCCCGATGGTGATTGCGTGGGCTCCTGTATGGGATTATATCTGTATTTAAAGAAGGTATGTCCTCAGGCAGCCATACAGGTGATGCTTGAAAAGCCGGCAGATGTCTTTTCATGCATCAAAGGTGTAGAAGAGATTCATTCCGACTTTAAACCCATCACAGAAAAATTTGATGTCTATATTGCTCTTGATTCGGAAAAAACCAGGATCGGAGAAGCAGAGAAATACTTTGATCAGGCAGAAAAGAGA
>CAMEIH010000024.1 GCA_945917985.1 uncultured Clostridium sp.
AACACACATTTCAAAAAACTGGCAGGCATAGAATAGAATTTACCTTTCGGAGCTGTAAATATTGGGTATAGCTGGACTTAATATCTTTATTCTGTTAAAATAATATATGGTTTTGAGCCTGGAGGAAGAAAAACCGGTACAGGCGAAGTATATCGCAATATAGGTGAAGGAGATTTCATATAAATGGACAAGATCGCAGTCTTAATTCCATGCTATAACGAGGAGAAAACCATTGCAAAGGTAGTTGCAGACGCTAAGGCTGCACTTCCGGAGGCAGTGATTTATGTATACGACAACAATTCCACGGACCGCACCGCAGAGCTTGCGAAGGCTGCAGGAGCGGTGATCCGCCATGAGTACATGCAGGGAAAAGGAAATGTGATCCGCAGGATGTTCCGGGAGATTGAGGCAAGATGCTATATCATGGTGGATGGTGATGACACCTATCCCATGGAATTTGCACCGGAAATGGTGGACAAGGTGTTAAACCACAATGCAGATATGGTGGTGGGTGACAGACTTTCCTCCACTTATTTTTCCGAGAACAAGCGTCCTTTCCACAACATGGGAAATTCTCTGGTGCGCTCCAGCATTAACCGTCTCTTCGGTTGTGATGTGAAAGATATTATGACAGGCTTTCGCGCTTTCAGCTACGGCTTTGTAAAAACCTTTCCCGTTCTTTCCAAGGGCTTTGAGATTGAGACGGAGATGACCATTCACGCGGTGTACAATCATATGCAGATTGACAATGTAGTCGTGGAATACAGGGACAGACCGGAAGGAAGTGTCTCTAAATTGAATACTTATTCGGACGGTTTCCGGGTGCTTGGCACAATCTTCCGGCTTTACAGGGATTATAAGCCTTTTGGCTTTTTCAGCCTCTTTGCCCTTTTGCTGGCAGTGATTTCTGTTTTGTTTTTTATTCCGGTATTGTTCGAATATATTGCAACAGGGCTGGTGTTAAAATTTCCTACCCTGATTGTGTGCGGTTTTGTGATGCTGGCAGCCATTCAATCTTTCTTTGCGGGACTGATGCTTTCCAATATGGCACAGAAGAACAGAAGAGATTTTGAATATCGTTATACCCTTGTTTGTGAAAAAGAGAGAAGACAGCGGGAGGAAGAGTAAGCTTTGAAGAAATTAGTTCAGAGATGGTATGTGTTTGCTGCGGCAGGATTTGTCCTGTTCGCAGCACTTGTATTTTGTATTTTCGGAGAGGGCAGCATTATTTCGGTACATGATAATCTGGATTTGTTTGTTGCTCAGTTTCAAATGTTGAAAAATACGGACTCTTTTTTTGCACACGGAGTGGATGTGCCTTTTCTCGGTGGAATCAGCAGGGATAATCTTCCGTCGGAATTTTCTCTTTATACGATACTTTATATGATTCTGCCCTCCTACTGGGCTTATATAACAGGATATCTTCTGAAGATTATTATCGCTATTTTTTCGGCAGTACTTCTCGCCAGGGATTTTTGCGGGGAAAAGTATGAAAAATATAAGCCTATTGTGTATATGACCGGACTTGCCTATGGCGTTCTGAATGTTTTTCCGGCTTTCGGTATTCCCTTTGCGTCCATTCCTCTTGCGGTGTATCTGGTAAGGAAGATTTATAAGACGCCATCTCTCAAATGGTATGCCGCACTATTTGTGTATCCCTTTGTTTCTTATTTTTCCTATTTCGGATTATTTATTCTGGCCTATATGGCAGTTTCTCTGATCTGGCTGTGGATCAGGGACAGAAAATTCCCATTGAGAATTCTGACAGCCATACTTGTATTGTCTTTAGGGTGTATTGTCTTTGAATACAGGTTGTTTGATGTAATGCTCTTCGGAGAGGAGGAAACCATTCGTTCCACTATGGAGGCGGGGAGCTTCGGGTTTGCAGAGATTGTAAAAACAATTCTGGAAGGCTTTACAAAAGGAATGTTCCATGCGGAAAGTGTCCACACTTATCTGGTGATGCCGGTCTGCCTTCTCTATTTCCTGTATCTGAACATTGGTTATATCAGAAATAATAACGGAAAAGCAATTTTTCATGATACCTTCAACCTGCTTATGCTGGTTCTTTTGTTCAACAGTGTGATATATGGCGTTTATTACTTTGAACCCTTCCGTAAGCTGGTAGAAACAATCTGTCCTCCTCTGACGGGATGGCAGTTTAACCGGACTATCTTTTTCAATCCCTTTGTCTGGTATGCGGCCTTTTTCCTGGTGCTGAAACGAATGTATGATGCGGATAGGAAGCTGTGGAAGTATATAGCAAACGGATTGTCTATTCTTGCCGTGCTTGTGATTGTGCTCTCCGGCACCAGATACAATGATCTGTATCATACCTGTGTGGCAAAGGCGTATGAACTGTTAAAGGGAAAGCAGTCCAATGATTTAAGCTATGAGGAGTTCTATTCCACAGAGCTTTTTGAAAAGGCAAAGGAAGATTTACAGTACAGCAGCCAATGGTCGGCAGCATACGGTTTCCATCCTGCTATTCTGGAATATAATGATATTGCTACGGTGGACGGGTATCTTGGCTTTTATGAACAGTACTATAAAGAAGATTTTCGTAAGGTGATTGCACCTGCCCTCGAGAGAGTTCCCGAGTCAAGGGAGTATTTTGACTCATGGGGTGCCAGAGCTTATCTATATTCCGGTACGGATCTGTCTATTGTGGCAGCTGTCCGGGACTATCAGGTGACAGATCATGATATTTATATTGACATTGACGCGTTCAAGGCGATCGGTGGAAGATATATTTTCTCACGGATTGAACTTTCCAATGCCGGGGAAGCAGGACTTTCATTAGCCGGCGTTTATACGGATGAGAGTTCTCCCTATACCTTATATGTTTATCAGACAACTTCAAGGTACCAGTCAAAGGAACATTCACAGCTTACTTTTGATGAGATGAAGGAGCTTGCTTACGACGAAAATAAACTTTATCAGGATATTGATGAGATTACGGCATTAGAGGAAGCAGCACTGGAAAGTGAAGAGGCAAAGGAAGAAGAGAAGGTTCTTGCGCTTTATGCGGAAATTGTGGATGAGATCACAAGGGCTCAGACTTGCTATACCCTTGCCGAGATCAGGTATTATCAAAATGTGCTGGATGAAGAGAATGCCGCAAGACAGCAGGAGCTTCTTGAAGATGTCATGGATATGCAGGATAAAGCTTACAGCGCACTTGCAAAGATATGCCAATCTCCTTATAAGGATACAATGGAGACCGTGCTGGAAGCTTCCGTAGTGCAAAGTCTCGCGGAATATGAGGAAATGACAGAGGAAGAGAAAGAATTTTATCTGAAGGAAAACAGTCTTACGCAGGAATATGAGCAGGCTGCCCAGGAAGACTATTATTTTACATATGATGGAGAAGAATGGAGTTTTTCACGTTTCATGGAGGAATACGACCGGCTTGATCAGGATGATTACATAGAGATTTATCAGGGATTATATCGGGAAAAGAACAGTGTCCTGGGAGAAATTTATCTGGAGCTTGTACAGCTCCGCAATGAAAGTGCAAAGCTGGAAGGGTACGATAATTATGCGGAATATGCTTACGATGCTCTTTATGTGAGAGATTATTCCATTGAGGATGTGGAAGGGCTGCTTCAGGAAATCAAGAAGAGCGTGGTTCCTGCCCTGTATGATGTTCAGGAGATTTATTACTCCACGGACTTTTCGCCGCTTTATGATCTGCCGCAGACCACGGCAAAGGAGAGATTTGAAAAGGTAAGTCCTTATCTTGAGCAGATAGATTCTGAACTCATGGAATGCTTTGAATATATGGAGAAATATGAGCTGTATGATATGGACCCGGGAGAGGGAAAAGCGGACATCGGATTTACAGTTACACTCCCTTACTATAATGATGTCTTTATTTTTGATTCACCCTATGGTCATTATTACGATTACACCACAGCTATCCATGAGTTTGGTCATTATAATTATTTTTTCCACAATACGGAGGATATTCTGACACAACAGAGCAATATTGATCTCAATGAGATCCATTCACAGGGACTTGAAATGCTTTACTATGATTATGCAGATGAACTCCTTGATGGGGAAGAAGGAGAATTATTCCAATTTATGGAAGTGTATCAGATGGCAGAAAATACAGTGGAGGCAGCAATGGTTTCCGAATTTGAAATTCAGGTATATGAAAATCCTGGTATGACTCTTGCGGATATGAATAAACTGTATTACAATCTCGCGGCTAAGTATGGGATCTATTATGACGAAAATATTTCGGAGGTTTACTCCTGGGTGGACATATCCCATATTTTTAGCGCACCCTGTTATTATATCGGGTATTCCACATCTGCTTTCTCCAGTCTTGATCTTTTGACGCTTTCGGAAGAAAACCGTCATGAGGCTGTGGAAAAGTATATGGAGCTTACCACGCTTCCCTCTTATGTTCCCTACTGCGCAGCGGTGGAGTATGTGGGATTAAGAGATATTTTTGAGAAGGGAACAGCAAAGGAAATCATACAGGAAACAGTGAATATTCTGGAAGCATCTGCAGAAAACTGAGAGAGAAGACATATGACACAAGATACACAATAAAAGCAGGAGACATTTAAGTTGTCTCCTGCTTTCTAATGTCAGTCAGAATTAAAGTTCTCCTTTTTTATATCTGGAGACGACTTTCTGAATACGTTCATTAGGATTTAAGAGATCACTGATAGAGGCATCATGGTTTAAGGTATCGATCAGGTAGGCGATGTACTTACTCATGTCGCAGTTGATATACCATTCCCTGCCAAGAAGCTCGGGAGTCTGATAGATCAGATTGGTGGTAAGAACTCTGTCGATCACACCGCTCTCATAAGCCTTATCAAAACGTTCCAGTCCGTTGGTAAATAAACCGAAGGAAGCACAGATAAAAATCTTTCTGGCTTTACGCTCTTTCAGAGCAGTGGCAACCTCGATCACACTCTCGCCGGAGGAGATCATGTCGTCGATAATAATCATATCTTTGCCTTCCACGGAGGAACCAAGGAATTCGTGGGCAACGATGGGGTTGCGTCCGTCAACCACTCTGGTGTAATCACGTCTCTTATAGAACATACCCATATCAAGACCAAGTACGTTTGCCATATAGATAGCACGGCTCATGCCGCCTTCATCAGGACTGATCACCATCATGTGATCGGAATCAAGCTGCAGATCCTTTACATTTTTCAAAAGGCCTTTGATAAACTGATAGGTAGGCTGTACCGTTTCAAAGCCATGTAAGGGAATTGCGTTCTGAACTCTGGGGTCGTGGGCATCAAAGGTAATGATGTTATCCACACCCATACGAACCATCTCCTGAAGGGCGAGTGCGCAGTCAAGAGATTCTCTGGCAGTTCTCTTATGCTGTCTGCTTTCGTAGAGGAAAGGCATAATAACAGTGATTCTGCGGGCCTTGCCGCCTACTGCCGCAATAATTCTTTTTAGGTCCTGATAATGGTCATCCGGGGACATATGATTTTCATGTCCGCAGAGGGAATAGGTTAAGCTGTAGTTTGCCACATCTACAAGAAGGTAGAGATCTGTTCCCCGGACGGATTCCAGAATCATACCTTTTGCTTCGCCCGATCCGAATCTGGGCACCTTTGCTTTTAAAATATAGGAATCTCGCTGATAGCCTGCAAAAGCAAGACTGTTCTTATGCTCGCTTTCTCTGACGGTCCTCCATTTCACCAGATAGTCATCGACTTTTTCACCGAGGGCCTTACAGCCTTCCAGAGGGATAATACCGAGAGAACCTACGGGTATTGTCTCCAAATTTCTTGTTTCTTCACGCTGAGCCATGAGATACCTCACTTTCTGTTCTGCTGTCTTTTTTTGAACATCCGGATATCGGGTCCGGTTATTTTGCATATTTCATAATTGCTGGTAATTCTGGAAAAGATCCGGTCGGAATAACGGTTCCTGAAATCTTCCAGAGAAAGATTGGTGGAAATAATGGTAGCCTTCTGACGAAGATGTCTGTCATTGATGAGAGAAAACAATTCGGAATTTACAAGGTTGTTGGTATATTCCGTTCCAAGATCATCAATGATCAGCAAATCGCACTGAAATAAATCCTCATATTCTTTATGAAGTTCATCCGCATTTTTATAGTCAAACTTAAATTTGGATAACGTATCAAAGAGTCCGGCGGCACTGAAATAAATGACAGAATGTCCATTTTCAATGAGCTCCTTTGCCACACAGCCGGAAAGAAAGGATTTACCTGTACCCACTGTACCATAAAAGAATAAATTATGGTAGTCCGAATTAAAATTATTGATAAAATTTTTGCAGGTCAGGACAGTATTTTTAAAGCGGGTCAGATCCTCACCCTGATAATAATCGTAGGAAAGAGTAGAAAAATTTTCACTTTCAAGCATTTCGCGGATTCCGGATTGTTGATAAAGAAGTGTAATTTCCGCCTGCTTAAAGCAATGGCATTTGACACCTTCGCAGTAGCCTGTATCCTTACAATCAGGACAATCGTAAACCGGTTCCAGGTAATTTTCCGGAAGCCCGGATTTCAGAAGAAGCTTTTTCTTTCTGTCAGAGAGTTCACGAATGGTCTGTTTCAGTGTGACAAGAGCATTTTCGTCTCCTTCAAGAAGCCTTCTGCCCTGCGCTACAGAAACAGAAGAAACAGTCTCATCAAGCTCCTGATAACCGGCCACATGAGAATAAACATAAGCAGTACGCTCTTCAAGCAGTTTCCGGTTTCTGTTCTGCTTTGCCTCAAAGCCTTTTATAATGGTATCATACTGGGAATTTGTGAGTGCCACGGTATTCTCCTTTAGTTGCTTAAAATTTCTTTTTCAAGAGCATCAAAATCATAGTCGGTCTGCATAAACTGGTTAAACTGTGAGGCTCCGGTTCCTGACTTCTTTGAACGCTTTCTGGAATGGGCCTCATCAATTGCCATAATATCAGCCTTGTGATGTACATTTTCTTTATACCAGCTCCTTAAAATACTGTCAGCATATTCAAAACGGTGCTTATCAGTTGCAAGAACAGTACGCTCACAGGCTTCCATGATGATATCGGAAGTAAAACCGTATTCCTTGATCCATTTGATGGCGTAATCGGCCTCCGCTTTTGTGGGAGCGGAAGATTTACCGAGAGCTTTCATAATATCATAGACAACCTTATCATATTTGCGGGCATATTTGGCAGCCTGCTTTGGCGTGGTGATGCCTTCCTCTGCCCAGCTGATAGCTACCTTCTCTATGTATCTGAAGTCTTTTTTGCCTTTATCCACGCAGTACTGGATCAGATAGTCGATAAGATCGCTGGAAAATCCCAGCTTGTCAGAGAAGAACAGGATTGTTCTGATTTCATTTGCACTTAACGGTCTTCCGATGTACTGTTCCGCTACAAAAAGAATCTGGGAAGTCTCTTCATTATTTTTAAATTCGCGCAGCCTGTCCAGACTGTAAGAAGGTTTCTCATAGGCAGAAGACCTGTCCTCTTCCGGAGTATGAGCTTCTTCTTTGGAAGGAGCTGCAGTTCTGGAAGGAAGGGGAACAACAGTTGTAAGGGGGACAATATCTGCACACGGTTTGCTGTCAACATTGAGAAGACGGATGCCGGATATGTTTTTGGCATCATCGTATTCTAAAGAAAGAAGATGATTCTTTTCCCAATATTTGAGCGCACGCATAACGTCCTTTTCCGTATGGTTAAATTTATCCGCGATATCAGAAATGCTGGTAGCCATGTGGGCACTCATCATTCTGAGGAGATAAAGATATATTTTGAGCTGGGCATCATTGGCATCCTTCATGTATTCATCAATAAATAAATTGGATACAATGGTGGTATCAGCATAATTATCCTGATAAATCGTAAAACGACTCACTTTTTCTACCTACTCTCTGCTGTTTACATTTTCTTCAAAGCAAAATGAATTATAGCACAAGAGCATAAAATTGCAAATAGCAATTTTGCCGAAAAACCCAGTGTTTTCAAGGGATTGCGGCGATTGTGGATGGTGTGGATAATGTGGATAGAAAAGCTCTTAAAAGGGAAAAGCAATGTAAAAAACAAGTAAAATTAATAACTTTGGTGAAAAGAAAATATCCACATAATAAAGGTTTGATTTCAGCTTTTAAAATGTGGATAATGTGGATAAAAATTATTTTAAGAGATTTTCGCCGACTTTTACAACATCTCCGGCCCCCATAGTTATCAACAAGTCACCGGGTGTGCAATTTTCCAAAATAAATTTTTCAATTGTCTCATAATCGGGAAAATAAAAACAGCTTTTTCCGAGAGCTTCTATTTCTTTTTGAAGGGTTGCTGAACTGATCCCCAGATCATCGGTTTCTCTTGCAGGATATATTTTAGCCAGTATGACCCTGTCTGCAAGGGAGAGTGCCGCGGCAAACTCTTTCATAAATGCTTTGGTGCGTGTATAGGTATGGGGCTGGAACAGGCACCAGAGTGTTTTGTGGGGATAATTTACCGCAGCTTTTAAAGTTGCAGTAATTTCTGTAGGGTGGTGTGCATAATCATCTATTATAGTAATTCCATTTACAGTTCCTTTATATTCAAAACGACGGTCAGTTCCCTTAAATTCCGAAAGCGCCTTTTGGATTATAGATGTTTCAATGGAAAGGAGCTCTGAGAGGGCAATGGCGGCAAGTGCATTATAGATATTGTGTTCGCCGGGTACACCCAGCGTATAGACGGAAGCCTTATGTCCTTTTTTTATTAATGTAAAGGTGGCACACCCTTTCTCATTGTAGGAGATGTCTGCTGCACTGTAGTCAAAGCAGGAGGAATTGCCGAAGGTAATGATGGGACAGGCAATCTGCTTTGTGATGGATTCGATGCCCGGAATATTGCCGTTTATGATCAGGGCCCCGTCCTTAGGAAGAAGCAGGGCAAACTGATGAAAAGAATTCCGGATATCATCAATGTCCTTGAAAAAATCCAGATGGTCTTCCTCCACATTAAGAATCAGTCCTATTTTAGGATAAAAGCTGAGAAAGCTGTTGGTATATTCGCAGGCTTCGGTGACAAAATAGCCGGAATGTCCAACCCGGATATTGCCGTTTATGGTTTTTAAGATTCCGCCGATGGAAAGTGTGGGATCGGTATCGGCAGCAAGCAGAATTTCGGAGACCATAGAGGTGGTGGTGGTCTTACCGTGGGTTCCGCTGATGGCAATGGGGGTTTCGTAATTCCTCATCATCTGGCCGAGGAGCTGTGCTCTTGTAAGAATAGGAATATGAAGATCCTGTGCGGCCACATATTCCGGATTATCTGTGTGGATAGCGCTGGTATAGACCATCAGGTCGATGTCGGAAGTGAGATTTTCATATTTTTGGCCGTAATAGATTGTCGCGCCTTTGGAGGAAAGCAGCTGCGTCAAAGGAGTCGGCTTAACATCGGAACCGGAAACGGTAAATCCTTTTTCCAGAAGAACTTCCGCTAGTCCGCTCATACTGATACCGCCGATACCAATAAAATATATATGAATGGGGTGGTCAAAATTGATCTGATACATGGTAATAGCCTCCGATAACTAAATAGTATATTCATTTTTACAAATATCATTATAATGAATATGTAAGAAAAAACAAATGGCATTTTGAACAAAATGTATGGATGAGAATGCTCGCAGGATACTAAATGTTGTAAATGAGATAAAAAAAGGTCTTATAAAACACATAAAAAATTGTAAAATATTTACATAAAAATAGCAAAATACAGTAATTTTTTTGTAAAAAATATTCACATTCAGGTGAATATATGGTATACTATTCGTAAATTTAATAATTGCTACATATATCGGTAGACCGATTATTAAATGATGGCTTTATTGCAAAAAAAAATTACTGGTAAGAGGTGATGACATGATTAAGAAAGAAATGATTGCCATGTTATTAGCTGGCGGTCAGGGAAGCAGATTGGGCGTTCTTACTTCAAAAGTAGCCAAGCCCGCGGTATCTTTTGGAGGAAAATACCGGATCATTGATTTCCCGCTGAGCAACTGCATTAATTCGGGTGTTGATACGGTAGGTGTGTTGACACAGTACCAGCCCTTAAGACTGAATACACATATCGGTATCGGTATTCCGTGGGATCTGGACAGAAACATCGGAGGTGTGAGTGTACTTCCGCCATATGAAAAGGTTACCAACAGTGAATGGTATACAGGAACTGCGAATGCCATTTACCAGAATATTGATTATATGGAAAGCTTTAATCCCGAATATATTCTGATTTTGTCAGGTGACCATATTTATAAAATGGATTATGAGGTTATGCTTGATTTCCATAAGGAAAAGGGAGCAGAATGTACCATTGCCGTTATGCCGGTTCCCATGGAGGAGGCAAAGCGTTTTGGTATCATGATTACGGATGAGGACAGAAAGATCACTGATTTTGAGGAAAAACCGGCAAATCCCAGAAGCAATCTTGCGTCTATGGGTATTTACATCTTTAATTGGAAGACATTGAAAGAAGCATTGCTTGCCAATGCAGAACAGCCCGGCCTCGACTTCGGTAAACACATTATCCCATACTGCCACGGCAAGGGAGCACCTTTATATGCGTTTGAATTTAACGGATACTGGAAGGATGTGGGAACGCTGAATTCCTATTGGCAGGCCAATATGGAACTGATCGATATCGTACCCGAATTCAATCTGTATGAGGAATATTGGAAGATTTACACAAAGAGTGAAATCCTTCCTCCTCAGTACATAGCAGATAACAGCGTGGTGGAGAGAAGCATTATCGGTGAAGGAAGCGATATTTACGGCAAAGTGTATAATTCCGTGATAGGCTGTGGCGTTACCATCGGAAACGATACCGTTGTTCGCGACTCCATTATCATGAACGGCACCGTAATCGGTGACGGCTGTGAATTGAATAAGGCTATTATTGCAGAGAATGTAATAGTAGGCAATCAGGTAAAGCTGGGTATCGGTGCTGAGGCTCCTAATGAAACAGATCCTCATATTTACAATAACGGTATTGTCACCATCGGCGAAAAGAGTATCATACCTGATGGTGTGACGGTTGGTAAAAATACATGCGTGTTTGGTGTTACTACGGCTGAAGATTTCCCGGATAACTGCCTCGCAAGCGGTAAAACATTAATTAAGGCAGGTGATGAAAAGTGAGAGCAATCGGTATTATTTTAGCAGGTGGAAGCAGCTACAGGATGAAAGAGCTTTCCACAAAAAGAGCAGTGTGCGCCATGCCTATTGCAGGCAGCTACAGAAGTATTGATTTTGCACTGAGTAATATGACAAACTCCCACATTCAGAAGGTAGCAGTCCTGACTCAGTACAATGCAAGAAGCCTGAATGAACACTTAAGTTCATCCAAATGGTGGGATTTCGGACGGAAGCAGGGAGGCTTATATGTACTCACACCTTCCGTTACGGCGGAAAGCAATTCCTGGTATAGGGGAACTGCCGATGCCATTGCACAGAATCTTGCTTTCCTTAAGAACAGTCATGAGCCTTATGTGGTTATCGCATCCGGAGACTGTGTTTACAAGCTGGATTACAATAAAGTTCTGGAATACCATATTGCAAAGAAAGCAGATATTACTGTTGTCTGCAAGGATATGGGACCGAATATCAATGTGGACCGTTTCGGTACAATCAAGATGAATGAAGAGAGCCGGATCGAAGAGTTTGAAGAGAAGCCGGTAGTGGCAAAGTCGAATACCGTTTCCTGCGGTATCTATGTGGTAAGAAGACGACAGCTGATTGAAATGATCGAGAAGTGCGCTGAAGAAGAGAGATATGATTTTGTAAAGGATATTCTGATCCGTTACAAGAACATGAAGAGAATTTATGGTTATAAGCTTCAGGAATACTGGAGTAATATTGCGACTGTCAACGACTATTTCAATACGAATATGGACTTCCTGAAAGCGGAAACCAGAGATTACTTCTTCAAGCAGTATCCTGATATTTACTCTAAGGTTGATGATCTGCCTCCGGCCAAGTACAATGTTGGATCCAAGATCAAAAACAGTTTGATCTCCAGCGGCTGTATTGTAAATGGTACAGTGGAAGATTCTGTTGTATTTAAGAAAGCATATATTGGAAATAACTGTTATATTAAGAATTCCATTATTTTGAATGATGTTTATATCGGTGACAATACTCATATTGAAAACTGTATTGTGGAGAGCCATGGTACCATCAGAGCGAACTCCTATCATATGGGAGAAAACGGAAATATTAAGATTGTCATTGAGAGAAATGACAGATTTGTTATTTAGAGAAGGAGAAGCAGCTACAGGGATTATAGTATACTAAACTAGGGGGACGGATTGAAATGCAGATTACAGATGTACGAGTAAGAAAGATTACGAAGGAAGGAAAGATGCGAGCTATCGTTTCCATTACCATTGATGATGAGTTCGTAATCCATGACATTAAAGTGATTGAGGGCGAAAAGGGAATGTTCATAGCAATGCCCAGTAAGAAGGCCACTGATGGTGAGTACAGGGATATTGCCCATCCTATTAATTCCGGTACAAGGGAAAACATCCAAAAAATTATTTTGGAAAAATATGAACAAGCATTGCTGGAGCCGGACATTGAATAAAAGCGGTGAAAGCATGCCAATAAAGCCTAAACCAGTAAGAAAAACAGAGGTGCTTTTGCACCTCTGTTTTTCTGCACATCGAGGTCAGATATTTTCTCAAAACCTTCTTTTGACAACCGTTTCATTTCATTATAATATAGAGTAGCAAATTGAACAAAATAGTGAGACAGGAGTAAAAAATGTATATCATTGCAGGATTGGGCAATCCGGGAAAACAATATGAGGGAACAAGACATAATATAGGCTGGCAGGTTATTGATGAACTGGCAGGGAAATATAATATTAGAGTGACGGAGAGTAAATTTAAAGGGCTGATCGGTAAGGGAGTGATAGGCGGGGAAAAGGTAATTCTTGTCAAACCTCTTACCTTTATGAACCTGAGCGGAGAATGCATCCGGGGAGTCACTAATTTTTACAAGATAGATGAAACGTCGCAGCTCATTGTTGTGGCTGATGATATCAGTCTGGATGTTGGACAAATCCGGATGCGGAAAAAGGGTAGTGCCGGGGGCCACAATGGTCTTAAAAATATTATTGCCCATTTGGGACATGAGAACTTCATGCGGATTAAAATGGGAGTAGGAGATAAACCGGCAGGTTATGATCTGGCGGATTATGTCCTTGGTCATTTCAGCAAAGAAGAAGAAAAAATCCTTGCGGAAAGTAAAAAGACTGCGGTTCTCGCCATAGAGACCATTATGAGTGACGGTATCGATAAAGCAATGAATCTTTATAATACAAAAAAGACCGCAAAAAAAAGTGAAAAAGAGGCAGAGAGCTCTGCCGATAACGGTTAAGGAGATACAGATTATGAGGGCACTGACGGCGCCGCTTCATGAACTTTTAGAATTTGAAGAGGTAAGATCGCTTCTGAAAAAGCCGGGAAAGGCGGCAACACTTACCGGATGTGTGGAATCTCAGAAGCTTCATATGGTATACGGGCTTAGCGATGGGTTTAAAGAGAGACTCATCGTTACTTTCAGTGACCTCAGGGTGAAGGAAATCCAGGAGGATTACCGCTTTTATGACAGAAATGTCACCTGCTATCCCGCAAAGGACCTTATTTTTTATCAGGCTGATATTCATGGAAATGAGTTGACAAAGGAGAGGCTGAAGTGCCTTCGCCGGATGGCGGAGGGAAAGCCTTTTACCGTAGTGACAACCTTCAGCAGCCTTATGTCACAGCAGATTCCTCTTTCTGTCTGGAAGGAAAATGTTATTTCAATTAACGGACAGACGACAGTAGATGAAAGCGAATTATCGCGTGAACTTGTGAAGCTTGGCTATGAGAAAACCTATCAGGTAGAGGCTCCGGGACAGTTCAGCATTCGGGGCGGCATTGTGGATATTTTTGATCTGACGGAGGAAAACCCTTACCGTATCGAGCTCTGGGGAGACGAAGTGGAATCCATCAGGAGCTTTGATATTTTAAGTCAGCGCTCTATTGAGAAGCTTTCCAGTATCAGTATATATCCGGCCTGTGAAATGATTCTGTCTGAGGAACAATTGAAAAAGGGTATGGAAAAAATCGAAAAGGAAGGAAAAAGCTTTGCACAAAAGCTGCGAGAGAATTTCCATACCGAAGAAGCACACCGGGTAGAGACTCAGATAAAAGAATTAAAAGAAGAAGTTTTTGAGTTTAAAAATTTAGTCAATCTGGACAGTTATGTACATTATTTTTATGAGGAAACAGTTTCGTTTTTGGAACTTTTTGACAAGGACAGAACCTGTGTATTTATTGATGAACCTGCCAGAGTGAAGGAGCATGCGGATGCGGTAGAATTGGAATTCAGGGAAAGCATGATGCATCGCCTTGAAAAGGGGTACATTCTTCCCGGCCAGACAGACCTTTTGTATTCTCTTTCCGAAATTACTGCCAAGCTGACAAATTACAGAACAGTAACGCTTTCCACCCTTGATCTGAAAACATCCCTGATCAAGGTAGATAGGAAAGCAGATATCTCAGCCAAGAGTATTTCTTCTTATAACAATAGCTTTGAGGCGCTGCTTCAGGATCTGAAAAGGTATAAGAAGAACGGTTTCAGGGTGTTGCTTCTTTCAGGTTCAAGGACTCGTGCTGCAAGACTGGCCAGGGATCTCAGTGAAAATGATCTGGCTGCTTTTTATACGGAAAACCCCGATAGGGAAATAAAGCCGGGGGAGATCATGACCTTTTACGGCAGAGTATTAAAAGGATTTGAATATCCGCTGTTAAAGTTTGCCGTGATTTCCGAAAGTGATATTTTCGGAGCAGAAAAGAAAAAAAAGAAAAAGAAAAAACAATACGAAGGAAGAAAAATTAATGACTTTTCGGAACTACAGATCGGAGATTATGTGGTTCATGAAAATCACGGACTGGGAATTTATAGGGGCATTGAAAAGGTTGAGGTAGACAAAGTAGTCAAAGATTACATCAAAATTGAGTACCGCGATGGCGGCAATCTTTATGTCCTGGCAACCGGTCTTGATGTGATACAGAAGTATGCTTCCGCGGACGCAAGGAAGCCAAAGCTGAACAAGCTGGGAACGCAGGAGTGGACAAAGACTAAGAATAAGGCAAAGGAAGCTGCCTGCGAAGTGGCCAGGGATCTGGTAGAACTTTACGCTGTCAGGCAACAATCGGAAGGATACGCTTTCGGAAAAGATACAGTATGGCAGAGAGAATTTGAGGAGATGTTTCCCTATGAGGAGACAGAAGATCAGCTGGCAGCCATTGAAGCCACAAAAGCGGATATGGAAAGTAACAAGATCATGGATCGTCTGATCTGTGGAGATGTAGGTTATGGAAAGACTGAAATTGCTATCCGCGCTGCTTTTAAAGCGGTACAGGAGGGAAAACAGGTGGTGTATCTGGTGCCCACTACAATTCTGGCACAGCAACACTACAACACATTTGTACAGAGAATGAAGGATTTTCCGGTCAGAGTGGATCTGCTGTCGAGATTCAGGAGCAGCTCCCAACAGAAAAAGACAGTGGAAGATTTGAAAAAAGGATTAGTGGATATCGTGATTGGTACGCACAGGGTCCTTTCTTCCGATGTTACTTTCAAAGATCTGGGGCTTTTGATCGTTGATGAGGAACAGCGTTTTGGCGTGGCGCATAAGGAAAAGATTAAGAAGATGAAGGAACAGGTGGATGTGCTTACACTGACGGCAACGCCTATTCCCAGAACTTTGCACATGAGCCTGATCGGAATTCGGGATATGAGTGTTCTTGAGGAAGCGCCCGGTGACAGACTGCCTATCCAGACTTATGTTCTTGAATATAATGAAGAGATGGTGAGGGAGGCTATTGTCAGAGAACTTTCCAGAAACGGTCAGGTGTATTATGTATACAACCGTGTCAATAATATTGCGGATGTTTCATCCAGGATTCAAAGCCTGGTGCCGGAGGCTAATGTTGCATTTGCCCATGGTCAGATGCAGGAGCGCGAACTGGAAAAGATCATGTACAACTTTATCAACGGAGAAATCGATGTGCTTGTTTCCACTACCATTATAGAGACGGGTCTTGATATATCCAATGTGAACACCATGATCATTCATGATTCGGATAACATGGGGCTTTCCCAGCTTTATCAGCTTCGGGGTCGTGTGGGAAGAAGCAACAGAACGGCATATGCTTTTCTGATGTATAAGAGGGATAAGGTTCTGAAAGAAGTGGCAGAAAAGAGACTGGCGGCCATCAAGGAGTTTACCGAGCTGGGAAGCGGATTTAAAATAGCTATGCGTGATCTGGAGATCAGAGGTGCCGGCAATCTTCTCGGTGTGCGGCAGCATGGACATATGCAGGCGGTAGGTTACGACCTGTATTGCAAGATGCTGAATGAAGCCGTTAAGAGTTTGAAAGGCATCAGCACAAAAGAGGACTTCAATACCACAGTTGATCTTGACGTGGATGCGTTTATACCGCCCACCTATATTGTGAACGAAGTGCAGAAGCTGGATATCTATAAGAGGATAGCAGGACTTGAGAATCAGACGGAATGCGATGATATGAAGGAAGAACTTTTAGACCGTTTTGGGGAAACTCCTTTGCCGGTTATCAATTTGTTCCGCATTTCCATGATCAGGGTGCAGGCGCATCAGCTATATATTACTGATGTAAAAGGAAAAAACGGAGAACTCTCTTTTATTCTTAAGAAAGATGCGGATATTCATGCGGAGAGAATTCCCGAACTGCTAAAAAAGAGGGAAAAACTTACTTTTAACTATAAACAGGTGCAGTTCATGCACCGCTATCAGCGATGCGGTGTAGCGGAGAAAGACGGTCAGAGACTTCTTTCCCTCGCAGAAGAACTATTAAAGGAAATGCAGGAAATATTGCTTTAAAAATAACAGAGTATGGATCGTTCCGGAAGTTTATATGCTTCCGGAATTTTTTTGCCCTGATGCAGAGTAAAAACAGAGAGTTTTACATAAAAATTACAAACATCTTACCTGAACATGATATTTTCGGAAGTAACAGAATGCTACTATGTCATTACTAAGATGAAGAGCGGCATTTTTCAGGCTGCCGTATTTTCATCTGAAGATATGATAGAAAATGAGGAGAAATGAAAAGATGAAAATGAAGAAAATTCTTGCACTTACATGTGCAGCAGCAATGACATTCAGTTTAATGGCTTGTGGCGGTTCCGCGCAGGAAACAGCAGCTACAGAGACAACAGAAAACACAGATACTGCAGCAGAAACTGCAGAAGCAACAGAGGCACCTGCAGAAGAAGCACCTGAACAGGAGGAGGCAAATGCTGACCTTAGCGGTTCTGTTTCCATGGCAGGAAGCACATCTATGGAAAAACTTGCCAATGCGGTTGCAGAAAGCTTTATGGCAAAATATCCCGGTGTTACCGTAACGGCAGAATTTACAGGTTCTTCCGCAGGTATTGAAGCAGTTACAGCGGGCAGCGTTGATATCGGCAATTCATCAAGAGCATTAAAAGATGAGGAAAAAGCTGTAGGAGTTGTAGAGAACATAGTGGCAATCGACGGTATTGCAGTAGTCGTTGATCCTGCGAACACAGTTGCGGATCTGACCAAGGATCAGCTGATCGGTATCTATAAAGGAGAAATTAAGAACTGGAGCGAGCTTGGCGGAGAGGATGCACCTATTGTAGTGGTAGGACGTGAGGCAGGTTCCGGTACAAGAGGAGCATTCGAGGAGCTTCTTGAACTCAAGGATGCATGTGTGTATGCAAGTGAGCTTGACAGCACAGGTGCAGTGATCGCCAAAGTGGCAGCCACACCCGGTGCAATCGGATATGTTTCCCTTGACGCAATCGATGATTCCGTTGCAGCTGTATCACTGGAAGGCGTGGAAGCTACAGCAGAAAATATTAAGGCAGGCAGCTATTTCTTAAGCAGACCTTTCGTAATGGCAACCAAGGGCGAGATTTCAGAGCAGAGTGAAGCAGTTCAGGCACTGTTTGAATACCTTGCATCTGACGAAGGTAAGGAAGTAATAGCAGGCGTTGGCCTGATCAATGTTGACTAACTAATTGACGCATTAGAGAGGTAATGGTTTTGGAGAATCAGCAGACTTTTTCAATCATAGGAAACAGAAGAAATAAGTCAGCAGTGGAAAAAGCGGCACAGGGTATTTTTACCCTGTGTGCGCTTATTGCTATACTGGCAGTTGTTTCCATCACGTTGTATATGATCATAAACGGTACACCGGCATTGTTTCAGGTAGGAATCAAGGAAATTCTTTTTGGAACTCTGTGGAAGCCTACGGCGGAGAATCCCTCCTACGGAATTCTATATGTTATTTTGACTTCTATTGTGGGAACAACCCTTGCGGTTCTTCTGGGAGTTCCCATCGGACTTTTGACGGCGGTCTTTTTGGCGGAAACGGCACCTAAGAAGCTGGCGGCCGTTGTGAAACCGGCAGTGGAGCTGCTTGCCGGCATTCCTTCTGTTATTTATGGACTTCTGGGACTTATGATCTTAAATCCGCTGATGTATAAACTGGAACTGGCTCTTTTTAAGGGCTCGGAAACTCATCAGTTTACGGGAGGAGCCAATCTGCTTTCGGCGGTATTGGTACTTGCAATCATGATTTTGCCCACAGTGATCAATATTAGTGAATCGGCACTCCGCGCTGTTCCCGCATCCTTAAAATCAGCCTCGCTGGCTCTTGGCGCTTCCGAAATACAGACCATTTTTAAGGTGATCATTCCGGCTGCAAAGTCCGGTATTATCACGGCAATCGTGCTGGGAGTGGGCCGGGCTATCGGTGAAGCGATGGCAATCACACTGGTGTCGGGAAGCTCGGTCAATATGCCTCTGCCGTTCAATTCCGTGCGATTCCTGACAACAGCGATCGTAGCGGAAATGGGATATGCAGCAGGTTTACACAGACAGGTTCTCTTTACCATAGGGCTGGTGCTGTTTGCATTTATTATGATCATCAATATATCCCTTACAAGAATCTTGAAGAAGGGGGATAAGAAACATGAATAACAGTATAATGAACGGCAAAGCCAGAATATCGGATACTGTCATTAGAATAATGATTTATATTTCGGCCGGTTTTTCGGTCATTCTGCTGATCGGCATCATCGGCTATGTGTTTATAAAAGGAATCGGCAGTGTGAATCTTCAGTTCTTGACCACAGTGACGAGCACTCTGAAAAAAACGGTAGGTATTGCCGGAAATATTGTGAATACACTCTATATCATTGTGATCACTCTTCTGATAGCAACACCGGTGGGAATCGGTTCCGCTATTTATCTGAATGAATATGCAAAGCCGGGAAAGCTGGTACGTGCCATTGAATTTACCACAGAGACTTTATCGGGAATTCCTTCCATTATTTTTGGCCTGTTCGGAATGGTGTTTTTCGGAAATGTGATGGGATTTGGATATTCGATTTTAACAGGTTCTCTGACTCTGACCATCATGGTGCTTCCTCTGATTACCAGAAATACTCAGGAAGCTCTAAAAACAGTGCCTGACAGTTACAGAAGCGGTGCTCTGGGAATGGGCGCTACCAAATGGTATATGATAAGAACGATTCTTCTTCCCTCTGCCATGCCGGGCATCATTACGGGTGTCATTCTTGCAATCGGCCGTATTGTAGGGGAATCAGCAGCCCTTCTGTTTACGGCAGGAAGCGGATATCTTTTGCCGAAATCAGGAATGGGCTTTCTTACGAAAATTATGGAGTCGGGAGGAACACTTACGATCCAACTGTACCTTAGTATGGCAAAGGCGGAGTATTCCACTGCATTCGGAATTGCGGTAGTACTTCTGGCCATTGTACTTTTTATCAATTTTCTTACCAAATATCTGGCAAAGAAATTTGATGTCAGCAAAGTGGATTGAGCAAAAGGATGGAGAAAAACAGGAGTAGAAATTATGAGTGAAAATCAGTATAAAATTGTTACAGAGCACCTGAATCTACATTACGGTGAAAATCATGCATTAAAGGATATCAATATGAAGATATCACCCGGTGCGGTCACTGCATTTATCGGACCTTCCGGTTGCGGAAAATCTACTTTTTTGAAAACACTGAACAGAATGAATGATCTGATTGACTGTGTAAAAATAGACGGAAAGGTATTCCTTGACGGGGAGGATATTTATGACCCCAAGGTAGATACTACTCTGCTTCGCAAGAAAATGGGCATGGTATTCCAACAGCCCAATCCTTTTCCTATGAGTATTTATGATAATATTGCTTACGGTCCCAGGATTCATGGTATTAAGAACAAAGCAAAGCTTGATGAGATTGTGGAGACATCCCTGCGCGGAGCAGCCATTTTTGACGAGGTAAAGGATCGGCTTAAAAAGTCGGCACTTGGACTTTCAGGTGGTCAGCAGCAGAGACTCTGCATTGCAAGAGCTCTGGCAGTAGAGCCGGAGATCCTTCTGATGGATGAACCAACGTCGGCACTTGACCCTATTTCCACGTTAAAGGTTGAGGAACTGATGGAAGAATTGAAAAAGAAATATACGGTAGTGGTAGTAACACACAATATGCAGCAGGCAGCCAGAGTTTCGGATTATACGGCCTTCTTCCTGGTAGGAGAAGTGATTGAATTTGATACTACCGATAATATTTTCTCGAGGCCAAAAGATAAGAGGACAGAAGACTATATTACAGGACGTTTCGGCTGATGCGTCCTACCTAAGGAGGAAAGCAAAAATGTCACCAAGAACAGTGTTTTATAATGAATTAAGACAGTTAAAAGAAAATGTTACCGGTATGGCGCAGCGGGCCACACAGAATTATGAGAGGCTCTTTGAGTCATATGAAAAGAAAGATGAGGAAGAACTCAGAAAAATCATTACGATTGATAAGGAAATTAATAAGAAGCAGAGAGAAATCGA
Organism: uncultured Clostridium sp.; assembly: GCA_945917985.1. Lineage (GTDB taxonomy): Bacteria > Bacillota > Clostridia > Lachnospirales > Lachnospiraceae > Suilimivivens. The sequence continues at coordinate 20,918 of CAMEIH010000024.1, forward strand.
ATCACAGTGTCTTTTCCTCATCACAAAGCAACAACCCATTGTAAGTGACCTGAGGGTGGTAACAGCCAGCCTTAAGGTTGTTACGGACATTGAGAGAGTGGGTGATCATGTTGCAGATATGGCAGAGCTTTTACTTCGTCTCAATATGAAAGAGCTTTCAGGATACTCCGCTCATCTGCTTCCCATGATTGATGCGGCAAAGGAGATGATCCTTACAGCTGTAAGTGCATTTGTGGACAGGGATCAGGAAGCAGCGAAGGAAGTGATCAGGAAGGATGACGAGGTAGATGAACTTTTTAATCAGGTCAAAACAGATGTCATTGAATCTTTGAAAAAAGAGGCAGGAGATGTGGATGAATTGACAGATATCCTCATGATAGCCAAATATCTGGAAAAGATAGGAGATCACGCCGTTAATATCGGAGAATGGGAAATTTTTCAGGAAACAGGCAATATCAGAGATATGAGATTGCTGTAATAAATAAGCGTTTTGTAAAGAAATGAAAATTTTTATACCCAAAAGGTTGCAAATAGTGTAAAATGAATACCAAAGTGTGTTTTATACGAAAACCCGGAGGGATGAAATGGACATTTTTTCGCTGTTAACTATGATTGGTGGTCTGGCTCTGTTCCTGTATGGAATGGAAGTGCTGGGTGACGGACTAAAAAAAGCATCAGGCGGCAAGCTGGAGCACATTCTTGAAAAACTCACCAGTAATAAACTGATGGCGGTGCTTCTCGGTGCGGGAGTTACGGCTGTCATTCAGTCTTCGTCGGCTACCACGGTTATGGTGGTAGGTTTTGTAAATTCCGGAATTATGAAGCTGTCACAGGCGGTTGGAGTCATCCTGGGTGCCAACGTCGGTACTACGGTGACAGCTTGGATCTTAAGTCTTACGGATGTTGGCGGTACAAGCTTCTTCCTGAAGCTTCTGAAACCAACCTCTTTTTCTCCGATTCTGGCGATCATAGGTGTGGCACTCCTCAGTATGGGCAATAAGGAGAAACATAAGAATATCGGAACCATTCTGATTGGATTTGCGGTTTTGATGTTTGGTATGGATACCATGTCCACGGCGGTGGAACCTCTTTCCGAAATGCCGGAGTTTTCTCATATTCTGCTTATGTTTTCCAATCCTGTGCTCGGTATGCTGGTAGGTCTTGTCTTAACGGCGATCATTCAATCCTCATCGGCTTCCATCGGTATTTTGCAGGCACTTTGCGCCACCGGTGTTGTGAGCTATGCAACGGCGATTCCCATCATAATGGGACAAAATGTAGGTACCTGTGTGACTGCTATGCTCTCAAGTGCAGGTGCCAGTAAGAATGCGAAGCGTGCAGCACTTGTACATTTGTATTATAATATTATTAAAACAGTCGCATTTATGGTTGTATTCTATGCTGTGAATGCTTTTGTACATTTTACGTTTTTAAATGAGGCGGCCAGTGCGCTGGGGATTGCTGTGATTCATACAGCTTTTAATGTGGCAGCGGTTGTGATTATGTTCCCTGTTTCTTCAATTCTTGAAAAACTGGCATATCTGACGATACCGGAAACAGAGGAAGAAAAGCAGGAAAGTGTTCATGATAAAAAAGAAATTCAACTGCTCGATCCCCGTTTTTTAAATACACCGGGCTTTGCGCTGGAGCAGTGTAAGAATGTTGCGGTAGACATGGCTGAATATTCAAAAGAAGCCTTATTTCTTGCCATTCAGATGATTGACAAATATGACAAGCAGGCAGCGGAAAAAGTGATAGAACTGGAGAATGTGGTAGATCACTATGAGGATGAAATCGGCACTTATCTGGTGAAATTAAGCAGCAGGCATTTGACGGAAAAAGACAGTCAACAGCTTTCGGTTCTTCTCCACAGTATCGGTGATTTTGAAAGAATTTCCGATCATGCTATTAATATTATGGAGTCTGCCAGAGAGATGTATGAAAAGGAATTGTCATTTTCAAAGAAAGCTCAGGAGGAACTGGCAATTTATACGGGAGCGATCAAAGATATTGTGAGTACTTCCGTGCTGGTATTCCAGGAAGAAGACTTGAAGCTTGCGGCTATGATAGAGCCTTTGGAAGAAGTGATTGATTGTTTGAGCGTGGAAGTAAAGAAGCGTCATATGAAGAGACTGCGCAAAGGCAAGTGTACCATTGAAATGGGATTTATCCTTTCAGATATCACCACTAATTATGAGAGGGTATCTGACCATTGTTCCAATATCGCACTTTCTCTGTTGCAGTTAAATGAAGAAAACTTTGATACCCACGAGTATCAGGAAACCATATCCAGTAAGGATAACGTGGCTTTTACCTCAGAGGTAGAGCATTTAAAGGAGCGTTATCAGCTGCCCTAAGGAAGGAAAAGTATGTCACTGATTTATGTTGTAGAGGATGATAAGAATATCAGGGAGATTGAAGTGATCGCTCTGAAGAATTCGGGCTTTGAGGTAGAGGAGTTTGAAACTGCCTGTGATTTTAACAAAGCGTTGGAGCAGAAGGAGCCAGACCTTCTTTTGCTCGATATCATGCTTCCCGATGCGGATGGCCTTACGATTGTGAAAAACATTCGTCAAAGTAAGCGGGGAAGACAACTTCCCATCATTTTGGTGACGGCAAAGACGACAGAAATCGATAAAGTGAGAGGACTGGATATCGGAGCAGATGATTATCTGACAAAACCCTTTGGAATTATGGAACTGATTTCCAGAGTGAAGGCATTGCTGCGTAGGACAAGCAAGGAGCAGCAGGAGAAGGTAATCACAATCGGACAGATCTGTATGGATGATGAAAAGCACAGAGTAACCGTGAACAGTACAGGCTGTGAACTGACGTATAAAGAGTATGAACTGCTTAAGCTTCTCATGAATAATGCGGGAATTGTGACTTCGAGGGAAGATATTCTGGAAAAAGTTTGGGGAACTAACTTTGAGGGAGAATCCCGTACCCTTGACATGCATATTAAAACGCTGCGCCAGAAACTGGGAGAAGCCGGAAGTATGATCAGGACAGTACGTAATGTGGGTTATATATTTAACGCATAAAGGATAAATGAAATGAAAAGAAAAATTAATAAAAGACTTTTTTCAACAGCTACTTTGGCAATATTGGTGACACTATTGCTGACGGTAGCTGTTTGTTATAATTTATTGAAAAAACAGATTATGGATGACCTCCGGGTATACGCAAAGTCCATGGTATATTATCTGGAAACAGACAGAGACAGAGGGACAAAAGGAGATGATATCGGACAAAAAATAGTACCTTTTGAGGAGGAACTTGCCGGGGATGATATCAGAATCACGTTGATTGCTTCAGATGGAAGTGTGGTATATGATTCGGCGATACCGGCAGAAAAACTGGCGAATCATAAAAACAGACCGGAGGTGAAAGATGCCTTTGAGATTGGAGAGGGAAAGAACATCAGAAAATCCGACACCCTGGACAAAAACACTTATTATTACGCCACTCTTCTTGAGGATGGGTGTGTCCTCAGAGTGGCAAAGGACGCGGACAGCATATATATGCTGATGGAATATGCGGTGCCTTATCTGCTTGTGATAGTAGTGTGTCTTGTTTTTATCTGTGGTGTACTTGCTCATTATATGGCAGAGGGGATCATGCAGCCGGTAAAGCAGATTGCGGAAAACGCGGAAAATATCGATCAGGTAGAATCCTACGAGGAAATGAAACCCTTTATTGATGCAATCAAAAGACAGCATGACGATGTGTTGGAAAATGCAAAGCTTCGTCAGGAATTTACGGCGAATGTTTCCCATGAACTGAAAACGCCATTGACCGCTATTTCAGGATACTCTGAATTGATTGAAAACGGGATGGTGATTGATGAAGGGGAAACCAGGAGATTCTGCGGAGAAATTCATAAAAATGCAGGAAGACTGCTTACCCTGATCAATGATGTGATCCGGTTGTCGGAGCTGGATGACTCAGAAAACAGTGAAATACTGGAACCTATAAATCTGCTGGAGAGTGCAAGAGCTTGCGCCGGTATGCTGCAGATCAATGCTGAAAAACATCACGTCACATTGACGGCAGAGGGCGAGAATACTGTTATTATGGCTACCAAACAGATGGTGGAGGAAGTTCTTTACAATCTCTGCGATAATGCCATACGTTATAACAGGGAAAACGGGAGTGTTACCGTTATTGTGGAGGATCGGCTGGATACGGCCGTTCTTACGGTGAAGGATACAGGAATCGGCATCCCGAGGGAACATCAGGAAAGAATCTTTGAACGTTTTTATCGTGTGGATAAGAGTAGAAGCAAATCTACGGGAGGAACCGGTTTAGGACTTGCTATCGTGAAGCATATTCTGTTAAAATTAGATGCGACCATCTCACTGAAGAGTGAACCTGACAAAGGCACGGAAATAACCGTATCGTTTCCGGCAGTGAGAGATGCAAAGTTCAAATAAGATGGAGATGATTTTTAAATGAACCAAAAACAGTTAAAACAGCTGGATGCACTGTTTGAAAAGGAGATGCAGGAGGAACGTATAAAAGGTGCCTCCCTGCTTGTGCAACACAGAGGAAAGACAGAATTCAGAAACGTGTACGGGTCTGACAGGGAAGACAGTATTTACAAAGTTTTTTCCATGACAAAGCCAATTACCACAGTGGCTTTCATGATGCTGTATGAGAGAGGACTTGTAGATATTTTTGATCCGGTATCCAAATATCTTCCCGGATATGAACATATGCAGGTAGCTACCATGCGCGGGCTTGTAGATGCAGATAAGCCGATTACGTTAAAGCATCTGCTTAATATGACATCCGGCCTTGTTTATCCCGGTGATATGTCGGAGCCTGAGAGGATCATGGATGATCTTTATCACGAGCTTCATGAAAAAGCTGTTCAAGGTGCTAACATGTCGAATCTTGATATTATCAATGCACTGGGAAGCGTACCTCTTTTATTCCAACCCGGAGAGAGATGGCATTACGGAATCTCTGCAGATGTAATTGCCGGAGTGGTAGAGGTTGTGACGAAAGTTCCCTATGGTGAATTTTTGAAAAAAGAAATTTTTGAGCCGCTTGAGATGAAAGACACAGGCTTTTATGTAAAGGAAGAGGAGTACGGACGACTTGCGCAGATGTATTCCAGAATAGATGATAAAGGTCGGCTGCAGGAGTCAGATGAAAAAGCATATGCGTGGCTTAACATGTATGCACCTACGAAGCCGCCTTATATTGAATCCGGCGGAGGTGGACTTTATTCCACTCTGGAAGATTACAGTCATTTTGTACAGATGCTGGCAGCAAAGGGAACCTATCAGGGAAAGAGAATACTCGGAAGAAAGACTGTTGACTATATTTCAAAGAACCAGCTTACGCCGGAGCTGGAAAAAACGATTGATTTTGACAGTATTCTGGGTTATGGATACGGCAATTTTATGCGTGTCATGAAAGACCCTGCGAAAGCAGGCAGCAACGGAAGCGTTGGGGAATACGGTTGGGACGGTCTTCCCGGAACTTATTTCTTTATTGATCCGGAAGAAGAGCTGACTCTGGTTTATATGCAGCAGATTGAGCAGGGCGGGGACCTTGAACTCCGAAGAAAAATGCGCCAGATTATTTACGCTGCACTGGATGATTGATGGTGAGATGCTGAAATGGAGATAGGAAGATGGAACTGATTTATGGAACCGGTAATCCGGCCAAGTTGAGTTTCATGAAACGTGCGCTTGAAGGGCTGCCCTGTGAGATCGTCGGTCTTACGGAGGCAGCCCTAAAGATGAAAATCGTTTTGCCTGAAATAGAAGAAAGCGGGAAAGATCCTCTGGAGAATGCAAAGATCAAGGCCAGGGCCTATTTCAATTTGTTTGGGAAACCTGTATTTTCCTGTGATTCGGGATTATACCTCTGGAATTATGAAACAGGGGAAATGCTGCCGGAAGCACTTCAACCGGGCATTCATGTGCGGGGAAGGGGAGAACGACGGCTTACTGATGAGGAACTGATACAGCATTATACAGAATTGGTGAAAAAATATGGCACTGTTCTGGCAAGATATAAGAATGGAATTTGCCTCATTTTTGATGAGGAGCATGTTTATGAGGGGATGGGGGAAGAACTTTGGGGAGAACCCTTTCTGCTCACAGATACGCCTCATAAGAAACGGATCCCCGGTTTTCCACTCGACAGCGTTTCAATCCAGATTGCCAGCGGAAAATATTATTATGATTTGGAGACAGATGCACAGGATGATGTAGCGGCAGAAAATGGATTCAGGAAATTCTTCGAAAACTGTCTTGGAATATAGATTTTTGCGATGCTTAACAACTTTTCACGATAAATGCCTTGTCCTATACTTATAAGAAAATATCGGGCTTTGCCTTGAAGTGTATGGAGTGATAGGAATGGAATGTATTGATGAGAAGAAACTGGAGCAGGCGGTTTCGCAGCTGATGATCGATATGGGTATTCCTGTACATTTACGAGGATATCACTATATGCGCACAGCTGTCATGATGGCAGTGGAGGATATGAAAGTGGTGGGAAGTGTAACTAAACTGCTTTACCCGGAGATTGCAAGGCGTTATAATACTACTAATGGTAAAGTGGAACGCGCAATTCGCAATGCGGTTGAAATCTCATGGGAGCGTGGAAACAGGCGCACCTTTGAGAGAATGTTTGGTTATTGCATGGAAAGTGGACAGGGACGTCCGACAAACAGTGAGTATATTGCTGCTATTGCGGATGCTGCATTCGTACATATAAAAGAGGCAGCTTCATAAGGAGAGATACATATGGATAAACCGGCAATTTGCGGAGGAAAACCAATCCGCGATACAAAAATTTTTTATGGACATCAATATATTGATGATGCAGATATCCAGGCAGTGGTAGAGGTGCTGAAAAGCGATTATCTTACCTGTGGGCCTAAGATTGAAGAATTGGAAAAGAAGCTGTGTGCAGTGACCGGTGCCAAATATGCTGTAGTCTGCAGTAACGGAACCGCAGCTCTTCATATGGCATGTCAGGCGGCGGGAATAGGAGCCGGGGACGAGGTGATCACCACACCCATCACCTTTGCAGCATCTGCCAACTGTGCTCTCTACTGTGGAGCAAAACCGGTATTTGCAGATATCAATGAAGAAACTTACAATATTGATCCGGCTAATGTGGAATCACTTACCACAGAGAAGACGAAGGCTGTGGTAGCAGTGGACTATACCGGACAGTCGGTGGAGCTTGACAGATTACTCTCTCATTGCAGAAAACATAATCTGGTATTGATCGAAGACGGAGCGCATGTGATCGGGACCAGCTATAATGGAAAGAAAAACGGTTCCATTGCAGATATGACTACATTAAGCTTTCATCCCGTGAAAACGGTGACAGGCGGTGAAGGCGGAGCAGTTCTCACAAACAGTGAGGAGTATTACCAAAAACTGTTGCTTTACAGATCCCACGGGATTACCAAAAATCCTGCCAAGATGGAGCACGAGCCGGATGGTCCCTGGTATTATGAACAGGTAGCCCTCGGTATGAACTACCGAATGACAGATATGCAGGCAGCACTCATTATCAGTCAGCTCGATAAACTGCCTCTGTTTATGAAAAGAAGAAAAGAAATTGTCGAGGCATATGATGAAGCGTTTTCAAAACTGCCTCAGTTGTTTGTGCAGAAAGAAATTCCACAGTCAGATACCACAAGACATCTTTATATTTTACGTATCAGACCCGAGAAATTAAAGATTGACAGAAAACAGTTTTTTGAAGCACTTGCTGCTGAAAACATCTGTTGTCAGGTACATTATATTCCCGTTTACTATTTCCCTTATTATGAAAAACTGGGATATCAAAAGGGACTCTGTCCGAAGGCGGAAAAACTGTATGAAGAAGAGATCAGTCTGCCGTTATATTATGCGATGACGGATCAGGACGTAGATGATGTGATTCAGGCAGTTACAAAAATTGTGGAATATTTTAAAAGATAAGCCGCAGTACAAAAAAGGAAAGAGCAGGGAATAAAATGAAACTGAGCATCATCGTACCGGTCTATAATATGGCAGCTGACGGAAAACTTCAGTTTTGTCTCAACAGTCTGGTGAATCAGACGATTACTGATTATGAAATCATAGCAGTGGACGATTGCTCCACAGATAACTCATTGGAGATATTGCACTCATATGAAAAGAAATTCCCGGAGAAGGTTAAGGTGATTGCCTCTCCTGTCAACAAAAAGCAGGGGGGAGCAAAAAATCTTGGGTTGTCTTTGGCGACAGGAGAGTGGATTGGATTCATCGACAGCGACGACTGGGTGACTGTTGACTTTTATGAGCGACTTTTGAAAAGGGCAGAAGAGACAGGCGCAGACATGGTGGGGTGTGATTATCATCTGACTGATGAACACAGTATGAAAATCGGCCAGATTATTCATAATAACAAACAGTCGCAGACAGGAGAGCTGAGCAAGGAAAAATACCGCTCCCTGATCCTTGACAGTGGCAGTCTTGTAGTAAAGATTTACAGACGCCATATTATTCTGGATTATCCCAATCGCTTTCCCGAGAATATCTTTTATGAGGACAACGCCATCAGCAATTCCTGGATGCTGCGGGCGAAACATTTTGAGTATATTGAAGAGCCTTTGTATTACTATTATCAGCATGATACCTCCACTGTCCACACGATCACAAAAAAGAGATGTGAAGACAGGATGGAAGCAGCCAGAGTAATGCTTAAGGAGGCGAAGGAGTTTGGATTTTTAGAGGAATATTATCCTGAAATTGAAAGCAGTTTTACCACACTGTTTTATGTTAATACGCTTTTTTCCTACATGGCCGGTGTCAGAAAAAAGGAATATGGGTTTGTGAAAGCCCTGGGGAAGGAAATGAAAGAAACCTTCCCACGCTTTCGAGAAAATTCCTATTATGGAGAGAGGGTGCATGAGGAAGAACGAAAACTGATCGATATGCATATGAAGTCTACACTCTTTTTTATGCTGTATTATATGCTGCTCTGGTCCTACCGGAATTTTCGGAAAAAGAGAAAAGGAGCGGGGTTGTAGACAGACTTTAAATTATGTATAATATACAATGGAAATGATCTTCAGAGTTATTAGTTACAGTCGGATAAGGAGAAAGGAAGGGAATTGAAATGAAGAGAATCGGTATGTTAACAAGCGGTGGTGACTGTCAGGCACTGAATGCAGCGATGAGAGGTGTTGTAAAGTGTCTGGTGAACAGCAATGAGGAAGTAGAGATTTACGGTTTCCTGGATGGATATAAGGGTTTGATTTATGGAAATTTCCGTATGCTTACAGGAAGCGATTTCTCCGGTATTCTTACGAAAGGCGGCACCATTCTCGGAAGTTCCAGAACCCCCTTTAAAACCATTAAGGATCCCGATGAAAACGGTCTCAATAAAGTAGAAGCCATGAAGCAGAATTATTATAAGCTTCGCCTCGATTGCCTGGTGATCCTTGGTGGCAACGGTACCCATAAGACAGCCAATCTTCTCAGAGAAGAAGGCTTAAATGTAATCACCCTTCCGAAAACAATAGATAATGATCTTTGGGGTACCGACATGACCTTTGGTTTCCAGAGCGCCGTCAATATTGCAACGGAGGCAATTGACTGTATCCATACAACAGCTTCCTCCCATGGCAGAACCTTTATTGTGGAAGTAATGGGACATAAAGTAGGATATCTTACTCTGAATGCCGGTATGGCGGGAGGAGCCGATATCATTCTGATCCCTGAGATACCTTACGATATCAATAAGGTTGTGGAGGCAATCGAAAAGAGAAATAAAAACGGCAGCCGCTTTACGATTCTTGCAGTGGCAGAAGGCGCTATCTCCAAAGAGGATGCAAAGCTTTCCAAGAAGGAATATAAAGAAAAAATGAAAAACTACAAATATCCTTCCGTTTCCTATGAACTGGCAGACCAGATTCAGAAGATGACAGGAGGAGAGGTCCGTGTCACGGTTCCCGGACATACCCAGAGAGGCGGAAGTCCCTGCCCGTATGACAGAGTGTTTGCAAGCCGTCTCGGTGCGGAAGCCGGCGAATTGATCTTAAAAGGTGAATACGGCTTTATGGTGGGTTATAAAAACAGAGAAATCGTAAAAGTTCCGCTTGAGGATGTAGCAGGTAAGCTTAAGATGGTTTCACCTGATTCCGATATTGTAAAAGAAGCCAAATTACTTGGCATCAGCTTTGGGGATTAAACATGTCATATACAGCCCTATACAGGAAATTTCGTCCTGCCACCTTTGAGGATGTAAAGGGGCAGGACCATATTGTTACAACGCTGAAAAATCAAATAAAGTCAGGACGTACTTCCCATGCTTATCTGTTTTGCGGAACAAGAGGTACTGGTAAGACGACCATAGCAAAGATATTTGCCAAAGCTGTCAATTGCGAAAGTCCGGTGGATGGAAACCCTTGCGGAGAATGTGCCGTGTGCAAAGCCATTGCAGCGGGTGCCAGCATGAATGTGATTGAGATTGATGCGGCTTCCAATAATGGTGTGGATAATATCAGAGAAATTGTGGATGAAGTGTCCTATTCACCTGCGGAGGGAAAGTATAAGGTTTACATTATTGATGAAGTTCATATGCTTTCCATAGGAGCTTTTAATGCGCTCTTAAAAACGCTGGAGGAACCCCCTTCCTATGTGATCTTTATTCTGGCGACTACGGAAGTTCACAAGATTCCCATCACGATTTTGTCAAGATGTCAGAGATATGATTTTAAAAGGATTACCATAGATACAATTTCCGACAGAATTAAGGAACTGACGCAGATTGAACAGGTTGCCATAGAGGATAAGGCAATCCGCTATATTGCAAAAATCGCGGACGGCTCCATGAGAGATGCCTTAAGTCTTCTTGACCAGTGCATCGCCTTTCATTTCGGGCAGGAGCTGACGTATGATAAAGTACTGGATGTACTGGGAGCAGTGGATACAGCGGTGTTCAGCAGACTTCTCCGGGTAGTACTTGAAGGAAATGTATCCGGTGCTATTGGCATTCTGGAAGAAATGGTGGTACAGGGACGGGAATTGACACAGTTTGTTGCCGATTTTACATGGTATCTTCGAAACCTTCTGCTGATTAAGACCGCAGACGGCATTGAAGATGTTATCGATGTCTCGACGGAAAATCTTCAAAAACTGAAGGAAGAGGCAAAGATGACGGACAATGATACGATTATGCGCTATATTCGTGTGCTGTCCGAACTTTCCGGACAGATCAGATTTGCTGCCCAAAAGCGTATTTTGATTGAAATCGGACTGATTAAGCTTTGCAAGCCGGCTATGGAGACGGATACACAGTCATTGGCAGACCGTATCAGGCAACTGGAAGATAAAATGGACAAAGGCATTCCGGCCTCTCTGGATCCTGCTCTTCTTCAGGCGATGCAGGCAAATGCGTCTTCTGCGCAGAACGGGAGCGGTGGGATGGAACAGACGGTAAGAGCACCCCTTCCCAAAGCAATTCCCGAGGACATTAAGAAGGTAGTGGGCAAATGGTCAGCGGCGGTATCGGAGACACCAAATCCCATGAAAACTTACTTGAAGAGCGCATATCCAAGCCTTTCAGCAGACGGAAAACTTTTGATCGTGGTACAGGATGGACTGCCTGCAGATTATTTCAGACAGGAAGGACACAGAGAGGAACTTCAAAAGATCCTTTCTGATTATGCCGGCAGAGAAATTGAAATTGTGATACAGAATGCTGACGGAGGCAGAAATCCGGAGGATACTTTCCCTGATCTGACAAAACTTGTCTCTGATAATATTAACATGGATATTGAAGAGATAGAGGAGGAAGACGAAGAGTCTTTCGAGGATGAGTTCTAAAAAAAATAATAATAGAGAGATGAGGAATAAGAAAATGGCAAAACGCGGAGGATTTCCGGGTGGCGGAATGCCCGGCAACATGAACAATCTGATGAAGCAGGCACAGAGAATGCAGCGTCAGATGGAAGAAAGCCAGAAGGAAGTGGAAGCTAAGGAGTTTACTGCAAAAGCAGGCGGCGGAGCCGTTGAGGTTACGGTTACGGGAAAGAAAGAAATTACCAAAGTAAAGCTTTCAGAGGAAGTGGTGGATCCCGATGATATTGAAATGCTTGAGGATCTTGTTATGGCAGCGACCAATGAAGCCCTTCGTATGGCAGATGAGGCAAATGCGGAGATTATGAATAAGATGACAGGCGGACTGAATCTGGGAGGAGGCTTTCCCTTCTAATGGACCTGTACAGCGGATATATTAATAAGTTAATAGATGAGCTTGCGAACCTTCCGGGGATTGGAGCGAAATCTGCCCAGCGTCTTGCATTTCACTTAATTAATATGCCAAAGGACAAGGTTAACAGGCTGGCAAAAACAATTCTGGACGCAAAAGAAAATGTCCGCTACTGTAGTGAGTGTTATACGCTGACAGATAAGGAGACCTGCCCTATTTGTGCCAATCAAAAGAGAGATCACAGTACGATTATGGTGGTGGAAAATTCCAGAGATCTGGCAGCCTATGAAAAGACAGGAAAATACGAAGGTGTTTATCATGTGCTCCACGGAGCCATTTCGCCTATGTTGGGGATCGGACCGGGAGATATCAAGCTGAAGGAATTGATTAAGAGACTGGAAGGAAATGTTACAGAAGTCATTATTGCAACAAATTCCAGCCTGGAGGGTGAGACAACGGCCATGTATATCGGAAAACTGATCAAGCCTACGGGAATAAAAGTAACCAGAATTGCCAGCGGTGTGCCTGTTGGGGGCGATTTGGAGTACATTGATGAAGTAACACTGCTTCGTGCGCTGGAAGGAAGAACAGAGTTGTAAGATAAAGAGGGAAGAGAGGATTATGCTATGGCAGTAACAAGGGAAACATTCGGAACAACAAAATGCGGTAAAAACATTACTAAATATTATATTTCCAACAGTAAGGGAATGAAGGCAGGGATCATTAACTATGGAGCTATTCTGGTAAATCTGTTTGTACCTGATAAAAATGGTGAAACAGCTGATGTAGTGCTTGGCTATGACACTTTGGAACCTTATTTTGAAAATGGAAGTTGTTTTGGTGCCACAATAGGACCTAATGCCAACCGAATTGGCGGAGCATCTTTTGAGCTTGACGGAAAAAAATATCAACTGGATGTCAATGATGGTGTCAATAATCTTCACAGTCACGCAGATCTCGGTTATCACAAGAGAGTCTGGGATGCGGAGGAGGGAACGGACAGTGTCACCTTTTCTCTTGCGGATGAAGACGGGTCTATGGGATTCCCGGGTAATAAAAAGGTGAAGGTTACCTATACCGTTACGGAGGAAAATGAGCTTAAGATCCATTATGAAGCAGACAGTGATAAAAATACGATTATCAATATGACCAATCATTCTTATTTTAATCTTGCAGGTCACGATGCAGGCAAAATATATGATCATAAGCTTCAGCTTCTTGCATCCTGCTATACTCCGGTGGTGGCAGGTGCCATCCCTACAGGAGAGATTGCATCTGTAAAGGGAACACCTTTTGATTTTCTGAAAGAAACAAGAGTAGGGGACCGTATCGAAGATGACAATGAACAATTGAAGCTGGTAAAGGGCTACGATCACAATTGGGTTATTGATGGAGCTGACGGCTCTTTGAGAGAGTTTGCAACTGTTTCAGAGGACAAATCAGGCAGGGTGATGAAATGCTATGCGGATTTGCCCGGAGTACAGTTCTATGCAGGAAATTGTATCGGTGAGACGGTCGGAAAAGGCGGGACTGTCTATGGACCAAGATGCGGGCTGTGCCTTGAAACACAGTATTATCCTGATACAGCCAACAAACCGCAGTTCCCGTCCGCTGTTTTTGGACCGGACAGAAAATATGTGAGCACCACTGTCTATAAATTTCTTTAATTGTGGGATGTCAGATTCTTTAAATTTTGTCGATGGATAAAAGGAAAAGAGAGACAGGCTGTGACATTAAATGCATAGATTTTCTGTTAAGGTGATTACAAGGAAAATCATCGGAGGAAAAGTATGCGTTTGCCGTCAGTTGTGAAACAAATGGGAAAAGTCACAGGAGAAAGCAGAGTCTACATTGAAGATTATGTTTATACATATCTGAATGAATTAAAAAAAGAAAAGAACAGTCTCCCGGTGAGAGTGGCACTTTACGGACATGCCTTTTGCCGGGAGAATATCCATTATTATTTAATCTATGGAGCCTCCGGCGTTGTGGAGGAAATGGAGAATGGCAGAGATCAGGAAGAGATAGGAAAACAGTTTTTTGCCGGATACAGCCTTATCGGATATGTTAATATTTATGAAAAGCAGAATCTTCCGGGAACGGAAGAAGGCTGCTATATTTTTTATGAATCCAATGAAGCAATGCAGAACTATATGTTATCTTGCTTTAAAAGAAAAAAGGAACTGAATGAAGAGGAAAAAGATAAGTGTCAGGCTTACGGAGGTAATAAAAAAGCAGGAGAAAAATTTGCTTTATCCTTTATCAGGGAACTGTTTTGTAAGACTTTTCTGGGGCTTACGGTTATGCTAACTGCGGTGGCGGTGGTAACAATTGATAATTACAGGTGTATGTATGACTTTACAATGATGGCGGTGCGAGTCTTGCAGGCAGCAGGACAATAGGACACAGGCCATGGAGATGAATCAATGTCTAATGTGCGGGATTATTTAAAAGAGAGAGAAAAAAGGCTGGGAGCTTCTCAGCCTGTTAATTATAAGGATAAAATCAAAAGCCATAAATTAACGATTCTTTATCGGGCGGCCCTTGTAATCGTATTGATTGCTGCAGTGGCTGTCTTTTTGGTCGTGCAATGGAAAAACAAGGTTTTCAGCGAAAGCGTGGTTGTCAGTTCAACACCGGTCACGATTGTCCAGGGGGCTACGGTTGAGAATCTTGGAGGTAATATTCTCCTGTACAGCAAGGACGGTGCCAGCTGTATTGATGCCAAAGGGAATGCTCTCTGGAATCAAACGTTTGAAATGCAGGAACCAATGCTGTCAGTGTGCAATAATGTGGCGGCAATTGGTGATTATAATGGCAGAACAGTGTATGTGGTAAGCAGTACGGGACAGCTCGGGACAGTAAATACCAATCTTCCTATCCGAAAAATATGTGTTTCACAGAACGGTGTTGTGGCAGCAGTGCTTGATGATGCCGAAGTTACCAGAATATTACTTTATAATGGAAATGAGAATACAGATACCTCCATTGTGGATATTAAGGCAACCATGGATAAAAGCGGATATCCCATGAGCCTTTCCCTGTCTCCGAATGGAAAACTTCTGGCAATTTCTTACCTCCATGTTAACAGTGGAGAAATGAAATCCAGTGTGGCATTCTTTAATTTTGGTGAAGTGGGAAAAAACGAAAGTGATAATTATGTAAGCGGATATGATTATCCCGATACCGTAATCCCTTATGTTCAGTTTATGAATAATAGTGCGGCATTTGCTGTTTCTGATGACAGAATTGTGTTCTTTGAGGGAGGCGAAAAGCCGGCCAATAAAGCAACAGCCCTTCTGAACGAGGAAGTTCAGGGTATTTATTATAATGAAGATTATGTGGGACTTGTCTTTCATAATCAGACAGGAGAGAGTGCATACCGTCTTGATGTATACAATACTGCAGGTACCAAGATTCATTCCCAATTATTTGATATGGAATATACGGATATTATTTTCAGCAGAGATCAGGTAATCATTTACAATGACATGGATTGCAAGATCTGTAATATGAGTGGGGTAGACAAATTTACCGGTACTTTTGAAAAGCCGTCTTCACTGCTGGTACCCACTTCTTCTAATTATAAATATGTCTCGGTGACAAGCAATTCTGTCGATGTCATTGAACTGAAATAGTGGTGAAGCTTAATTGATCTTTTTAAACATGAGGATAAAAGTAAATGTATTACGCAGCACTTGTTGTGATTGTTTTCATTTTTATATGGCGAATAGTGGCAGGCTTTAAGAGAGGAATGATACAGGAACTTGTTTCTCTGATCGCTATGGTCGTTGCAGGATTTTGCATGATTCTGATTTTGGGAGCTGTCGGTAGTTATCTTGAACGGGAAATCGGACAATTGATCCAGTTTATCAGTGTTCTTCTTGTAGTGTGCATTGTGTATAGACTGGTGAATATTTTGTTTACATCTCTGAAACTTATTTCAAAACTTCCTATTATAAGATGGGTGGATAAGCTGCTCGGAGTAGTTGTAGGCGGAGCAGAGGCAGTGCTTCTTGTAGGTGTGGCAGTTCATTTCTTGAAAAACTGGGGACTTTCTCAAATTATCCATTGACAAGAAAAATAGACTGATGCTATAATAAAAATCCACCGCGAAAAACAAAGTGGAAGTGGTGGAAAAGAAATTTAAAAAATTTGAAAAAAGTCTTGACACAGAATAAAGCACATGATATTATATCAGAGTTGCGTCTGAACAAGACAAAACAACTTCCAATCGAGAGAAAGGAAGCGTACCTTGACAAATAAACAGCAATGC
>CAMEIH010000025.1 GCA_945917985.1 uncultured Clostridium sp.
AAAGGCCGGGGCTAATGTTTCAATTATTTTAGGACATTTTCAAAAATGCTTGACAAGAAAATGTGCGGGAAATCTCCCGCACATTTCATCAAATTCCGTCAGTCATTACTCTGTGAACCTTCACAGCCGCAGGTTCCCTGACTTGAAAAAGAAATAAAGGGGCGGGAATCCATCCTTGATTCACTGCGCTCTGATCTACAGCCGCAATCCTTATCCCTGTCTCTCCCGTCACGACGGTCACAGTCGTTGTCTCTGTCTCTTCTGTCACGACGGTCACAGTCATTATCTCTGTCTCTTCTGTCTCTGCATCCGCAATCCTTATCCCTGTCCCTGTTTTCTCTGCATCCGCAGTCATCGTTTCTTTCTCTTCTTTCCATGCAGCCACAGCATCCGCTGTTATTGCCACAACAGCAAAGTAAAAGTAATAAAATCAGACAATTCATAGTATTATCACTCCTTATTTATATGCTTTATCATATGCAGGAATGACAAAAAGGTTAATTATCAATGCTTTCTGTGAAGTATGTTTTGTCTGATATAGGCGAAAGTTTCCTCTTCTCCTTCTTCTGCCAGCATGGTAAGAAGACATTCCAAAAGAGCTTTTGTCTCAGGATGAATCGGTGCATTCTCTTTGCCCTTCAGGTAATAAATGAGAGGATCTTTCTGGGTATAATTGGAACCATTATATGTTTTGCAGGCTGCAATTCTGTCCATCAGCATTTCAACCACATATTTCTCGGGCATTTGGGCCGGAGCCATACCTCCCTTTATTTCCTTTGTACTGTAATCAATCCAATATTCGTAATGATGCTTATTACGCCCCTTGTGATGAAGCCATGCACTGGAATAACCGATTGCCTCTCTTTCGGCATTGTTGGGACTTCTGTTTCCCTGATAATATTTTGCACCCACCATAAATTCTGTTGGGCTGAATTTTGAAAGATCATGCAGCAGGCCCTGTCTGTACAATCCCACTTTAAAGCAACCCTCCATAACAAGTCTTTTATGATGAGTGATGGTCTTAAAGTGTTTCCATGCTTTCATTCTTTTTTACTGTCTTTCTTTTTCCTTTTCTCACCTTTTCCCGGTATCCCTCATCTTTTTCAGAAATGAATACCACCACGCTTCTTCCTTCCGCAAAAGCTTTATTCTCATCTGCAGCAATCGATTCTTTATTTTCTATTGAAGTAGAGAATATCTTCTGCCATTTCATTCCTTTGGGGAGCTTCGGAAGCGCAAGGGCATGTGATTGCCAGTGCATATTATAGGCAATGTACAGGGAAGCATCTTCCCTGTCTTTTACATATTTACCGCAGAGCATAATTCCAACCATTCTGCTGATATAGCTTGTGTCAGGTCTCCAGGCTTCCATTCCATGATAAGAAATATCCGGGAATCCACAGCCTAAAGAATCCATGATTTTCAATTGTTCTCCAAGATGAAGAATCGGATGACTTTTTCTGAAACCGATAATCTTTCGGGTGAAATTGAATATTTCATCAGAAAATTTATTTGTTTTCCATTTTATATTCCAGGTATCATTATCCTGGCAATAGGCATTATTATTTCCATACCTGGTATTTGCCAGTTCGTCCCCACTGAATAAGTAGGGTACACCCTGAGACAGGAATAAGAAAGATAGCGCATTCTTTATCTGCCTGCACCGCAGCTCCATAATGGATTTCTTACGGCTTTCGCCTTCTGTGCCACAATTCCAGGTAAAATTATTGTCAGTTCCATCCCTGTTAGCTTCACCGTTTTCTTCATTATGCTTCCGCTCATAAGCAACGCAATCGAACAAAGAAAAACCATCATAATCAGCCAAAGAATTGATAACGGCATGATCTGCAGGATTATTCCTCTGGTAGAAAATAACCTGACTTATCAGATTTTCATCTCCTTTCAGGAAACGACGCATATCATTTCTGAAATTTCCGTTTTCAAAAGCAATATTTTTATATCCGGGCCCCTTATCCTTGTAAAGCTTTTCAACAGGGAAATAATCACTTCTGACCTTGGTTTCTTTCAGCAGTGGATCCTTCGCAATTGTCTCAAAAGGAATATTGAACCCGCAAAGTTTTACCCCGTCAATGTGATATTCAATTACCCAGTATCTCAGAATATCCAAAATATAGGTCTGCTTTAAATCCGGCGGAAAATAAAACTGCATCATAATTTCTATTCCGTTTTTATGCAGCGCTTTTACCAGCTTCTTAAAGGAGATGGCAGGGTCCTCCGCGCTGTAGGATGCCTTTGGCGCAAAATAAAATCCCTCCTGGTATCCCCAACAGTTGATTCTCTTTTCACCGTCTTTTTGAATATTGCATTTTTGGGTTGCTTCCTCCATACTGCCTGGCTTTCCTACAGACAGATACATACACTCGTCAAACTCGTAAGCCGGCATCAATTCTACCGCTGTAATGCCAAGCTCTTTCAGATAGTCGATTTTTTCAATGATTCCTTCAAAAGTTCCTTTATGCTTCACTCCTGAACTTTTGTGCATCGTAAAAGCTCGAACATTTAAGCCGTAAATGATCGTGTCCTGATAAGGAATCGCGAGCGGAGAATCCCCCTCCCAATCGAATTCATTTTTTTCAAGGACACCCCTTGTCTTTCTTTTTTTCTCCCCAAATGCGCCGAAGCTTTCCAGTCCGGAAATCCTTTTTGCATAAGGATCCGTATACACTTCCTCATCCGTATAATAATTATATTCTGTAAAAGGAAGTTTTTCTCCCTCTATTCTAATACCATACAAGGTACCTCTTTTTCCCTCTTTTGAAAAAGGAATACGGGTAGTCTTCCCGGTCTGATCATAAAGGAGTAATCCGCTTTTTTCCGCTGTTTCCGATTCCGTACAAAAATCATAGCCATTATTCAAAGGATAAACGCCCTGTTTTTCCGGTTTAAAGTAAGTAATCTGTATATTCTGTTCCATGCGTCCTCCTGAAATCATAATTTGTAACCGTTTGTATCTATCTTATCACAATTCTTTTTCCCTGTGTAAAAAATATTGTTGATTAATGGGGAAAGGCTTAGTACAATAAAGGCAGTACCAATCAAATCTATCTCTTGTAAGGAGCAATTATGGGAAAACAAAACAATTATGAAACACCGGAAGAAAATGATGAAGAAATGACAGTAACACTTGATCTTGATGACGGAACCAGTGTCACCTGTGCCATTGTTACTATTTTAACTGTCAGGGATCAGGATTACATTGTACTTCTTCCTCTTGATGAAAACGGAGAAAATCAGGATGGGGAGGTATGGTTCTACCGATATCACGAAGACGAAAATGATCCAAATGCCGAGCCGGAGCTTGGCTATATCGATGACGATGAGGAGTATGAAATCGTTGCCGATGCCTTCGATGAATACCTCGACAGCGCTGAGTTCGATGAGATCGTCAGCACTGATGGACAGTAATTCCCCTAAGAAATCTTGTTATTTTTCGATTTCTCTCATTTGTATAATACAGATACAGCAAATTTTGGGCTCTTGTTATGGCAACATACAGGAGCCTTCTTTCTTCCTCTACTTCTTCCTCTGTTTTACAGTTTTTCCCCGGTATCACTCCCTCATTCAGATCCGGTAGAAAAACACAGTCAAATTCAAGGCCTTTTGCTCCATGCATGGTGATTACCGAAATTCCCTCTGTCAGAGAAAGCTTCTCATTCTCATGACTATTTTGCATTCTATTGAAAAACTCTGCTGTCGTCTCTCCTGTTTTCATCTGTTTCAGGTCATTCGTCAGCCTCTCGGCCATTCCAAGAAAACTTTCCCTGTTTTCCGAAATACTTTTTTGTACAAGATACTCATCATATCCCATTACTTTTCTGAAATATCTGACAGCCAGAAAAGGAGAAAGTGTTGACGCTACCGCAAAATGATGAAAAAGAAGTTTTACTTTCTGACACATTTCCCTGTTATTTCTGTAGTATTCCAGAATATCATTCTCTGTTATGACCTCTCCTGTTAACGACTGTCTCGACAAAAAAAGATTCGGTTTGTTCATGATCATCAAAAAATCGCTTCTCCTGTTTCCCTCCCTGGCGAATCGCAAAAAAGCCTGAAAATCTCGGGCTACAAAGCTCTGAAACCGATCTTCTTTCTGTTTAACCTGTTCATGAACGTTAATTCCATCATGTTTGAGCAGTTCGAAATAACGGTATGCCTCTGCATTTGTCCTGACAATCAGTGCGCTGTTTTTTTGTTGTTCTATCGAAAGCATTTTGATATCTTTCAAAATCCTTCGTTCCTCTTCCTGTCTGGTCGAAAGAAAGCAAAGGCTGACCTTACCACCTTTTTTCATAGGAACCGGCGACTTCAAAAATCTGTTTTTGTTACTTTTGATTACCCGATCGGCAAAGTGCACAATCTCACTTCCGCTTCTGTAGTTTTCCGTAAGAAACAATTCTTTTACATTTTCCAAGTCTTTTGAAAATTTTTGCATGATTCCCGGTGCGGAACCGCGAAATCCGTAAATTGACTGATCGTCATCTCCCACAACAAATAAATTGCCATACCCCGCAGCAAGTATTTTTACAACCTGATACTGTACCTCATTGATATCCTGAAATTCGTCAACCTGAATATGTGTAAATCTGTGTTGCCACTTTTCTCTCAATTTCCCATGATTCTGCAACTGTCGCAGGCATAAAAGAATCATATCATCAAAATCAAGAAATTTTTGTTGATTCATCATATCATCATAATCCAAACATATTTCTTCAAATACTTCCCCGGACAGGCCGGGAGGCAATTGACTGATTTCACAAAAATTCTTTTTGCGGCTGATCATATCAAGCACACCGGAAGAAATATCATATTCTTCTGCGCCGGTGACACCTTTATTCTTTAAAATAGTTTCAATTATCTTTCTTTTATCTGTTTCTTTTACCAGGGTAAATTTACTGAACAAGCCTGATTCCTTAAGAATAGTATAACAAATACCATGAAAGGTTCCAAAATGGACTGATTCTTTTTTTCTACTTATGATGGGATTATCTTTTGATTCTTTCAAATACCTGCTCTGCATTTCAAGGGCAGCTGCCTTTGTAAAGGTGATGGTAAGAATCTGATCCGGATTTACATGATGGTTGACAATTAAGTTTATGATTCTTTGGACGATGGTGAATGTCTTACCTGATCCGGGACCCGCAATCACCCTTGCAGGTCCTTTCACATGGTTAATCGCATTTAACTGCATCTTACTCGCTTTACGCATTCTGAAGCAGTTCAATTCCTTTTCTGATTCTTTTCAGAGTCTCCTCTTTCCCGAGAATTTCCATGATTTCCGTAGCACCGGCAGGTGTCATCTGTTTGCCGGAAACCGCTGTTCTCACCGGCCACATCACATAGCCGTTCTTGCATCCTTTCTTCTCAACAAAGGAAAGCAGTAACTGATACAGCGCATCATTGGAATAATCCTCTGCTTTTTCAAGCTCAGGAAGAATTTCCTCCAAAACTTCCAGAGATGATTCCTTTGTCGTCTTCATTTTCTTATGCTCGTACATAGAAGGATCATATTCCGGCAGTTCTTCAAAGAAATCTACCAGTCCGCTGATATCCGGGAAGATTTCGATTCTGGTCTTTACCATTGCGGCAATTTTTCTGAAGTCAAAATCCTTTGTCAGAGCCTTCTTTAAGTAAGGTTCTGCCATTTCATAGAATTTCTCATCATCCATTGCCTTAATATATTCACCATTCATCCATTTTAATTTTGTATAGTCAAACACAGCAGGAGATTTTGACATATGATGATAATCAAATATCTTGACAAGCTCCTCAAGGGAGAAAATTTCTTCCGTACTTCCTTCAGGGCTCCATCCGAGAAGGGCTACAAAATTCACAACAGCCTCTGTCAAAAATCCCTGTTCAATCAGATCTTCATAGGAGGAGTGACCACATCTTTTACTCAGTTTATGATGTTCCTCATCTGTGATCAAAGGACAGTGCACATAAACCGGCACCTCCCAGCCAAAGGCCTCATACAAACGGTTATATTTAGGGGAGGATGATAAATACTCGTTTCCTCTGACCACATGAGTAATTCCCATCAGGTGATCATCCACCACATTGGCAAAATTATAAGTGGGATAACCGTCTGATTTGATCAGGATCATGTCATCCAGCTCCGCATTATCTACTGTAATATCTCCGTAGATCTCATCATGGAACGTTGTGGTTCCTTCTGTGGGGTTATTCTGCCTGATCACATAGGGAACACCGGCAGACAACTTTTCTTCCACCTCTTCTTTGGATAAAGATAAGCAATGCTTGTCATACACATTGATTTCTTTTCCGGCAACAACTCTGTTCAGGGTAGCAAGTCTTTCCTTGTCACAAAAACAGTAATATGCCTCCCCTTTTTCAATCAATTCTTTCGCATACTTCAGGTAAATGCCCTTTGCCTGTCTTTCAGACTGCACATAAGGCCCTACTCCTTTGTCCTTATCAGGACCTTCATCATGAACAAGACCTGTTTTTGCAAGGGTTCTGTATATGATATCTACCGCACCTTCTACATAACGCTCCTGATCGGTATCTTCTATTCTGAGAATAAAATCGCCGCCTTCATGCTTCGCAATCAGATAGGCATATAATGCTGTTCTCAAATTGCCTACATGCATTCTGCCTGTAGGGCTGGGTGCAAATCTTGTTCTTATTTTAGTCATTTTTATTTTCCTCCATATCCGGAATCTTTTTATCTGCCGATGCCTTAAATCCTGCCACTTCTTTCATCGCTTGAGGAATCGGTATATTGGTTCCCGCGCCGGCGATACAGCCTCCGGGACATGCCATTCCCTCGATCAGACATCCGTTTTTCTTACCTGCCTTGGCAAGCATCAGCATTTTCTTACATTCTGCAAGACTTTCAGCATGCTCTATATTCACTTCCACATCCGGATAGTATTCTCTGATACATTCCTCAATGGCATTTGCGACACCGCCTGCCACACCGTAGCCCCTTCCGGCTCCTGTGGCATCATTCATGGGCACATCCGGGCTGACCTTACTAAGATCAATTCCTTTCGCCTCAAACATGCCTGCCAGTTCTTCAAACGTAATGACAAAATCCACATCAGAACGCACTGTTCTTCTGGACGCCTCCAGTTTTTTGGAAGCACAGGGCCCTATAAACACCACACTGGCATCGGGATGTTCCTTCTTGATCTCTCTGGCTGTTGCCACCATAGGGGTCAGCGCATTGGAAATCTTATCGATAGTTTCCGGGAAAAATTTCTTTGCCAGCATAGCCCATGAAGGACAGCAGGAGGTAAGAAGAAACGGCACTTCTCCTGTCGCCACTTCCTTTGCATAGTGCTCCGCCTCGGTTATAGCTCCGATATCTGCACCGATAGCTGTTTCATAGACGTCAAAAAAGCCCAGTTCCTTCAACGCTTCCTTCAGCATATCAGGTGTCACATTGCTTCCAAACTGACCCACAAAAGCGGGTGCTACCTGGGCAATGATCTTTCTTCCTGACTGAATGGCACGAATCAGCTGAAATATCTGGGATTTATCGGCAATTGCCCCAAAAGGACAGCTTACCATACACTGGCCGCAGGATACACAGATATCCGGATCAATGTATGCTCTTCCCTTCTTGTCGCTCTTAATAGCATTCACGCCGCAGTTTGCAAGACAGGGTCTTACCTGATGGGAAATCGCATCGTAAGGGCAGACCGATTTGCATTTACCGCATTTAATGCATTTTTCCTGGTCGATCACAGATCTGCCGTTCTTCATGGAAATTGCACCTTTCGGACAAACTTCCCTGCAGGGATGTGCTACACAGCCCATACATTTGTCGGTAACCTCATATCTGTTTTCAGGACAGGCGTTACAGGCAGAAGGAATCACCTGCATTAACGGAGGTTCATAATATTTTTCGTCAATATTACTCTCTTCAAGTCCCTGCGTTACATGAACCGGTAAATTTTCGGGACGCAGAGAAAGTCCCATGGCAAGGCGAATGCTCTCTCTGGTAATTGCACGCTCCCTGTATATATTTTCATATTCTGATTCTTCATAATCTACTATTTTATAAGGCAGTGCTTCCATATCATCCTTCAGGTTTTCTGAGGTATATGCAAGATTGGCAACTTCCTTGAAAATACGTCTTCTCTTTTTACGAACCTGGGTATCAATTCCACGCATGCTCATAATCTGCTGATCCTTTCTTTTGCTCACCAAATACCGACAACTTTTATAAGTCTCTTACCAGTCAATATTTCCTCGCAGGCTTCTATCTATTTTTACACAATCCTGCAAGGAAATCAAGGATTTTATAAGAATAAACTGCCGATCTGAAATACCAGTGTAGCCATCAGCCATGCAAAGAAAATCTGAAAAAGAGCAAGCTTTAAAGTAAATTTGCCTGAACCGCTTTCTTTCCGTATGGTTGCCATGGCAGCTGCACATGGTACATACAGAAGACAGAATATCATCATACAATAAGCATTTAAGGGTCCAAAGGAAGGATCTGCCAGTCTTAGATTATAAATTATGGTATCCATTCCCGCCGCTGAACTTGCATTACTGATTCCGAACAGGACAGAGAAGCTGGAAACAACTACTTCCTTTGCAGAGATACCAGCAATCAGTGATACGATGATCTGCCACATACCAAGACCTGCAGGTCTCATAACCGGCTCTAACCATCTACCGATCATAGCTCCGAAGCTGTCTGCCGGATTTTCCACTTTGCCTGTAAGACCGAAATTGAGCACCGCCCAGACTACAATGGATGCGATAAAGATTGTAGTTCCCGCCTTTGAAAGATAATCCTTCAATTTATTCCAGACATAAATTCTGATGGTTCTTCCGTTGGGACGTTTGTACTCCGGCAGTTCGATCAGAAGGCTGTCATTACTTTTTTCTTTTTCCGCTACATGAAGCACTCTTGCAATCAAAATTCCGCATACCATTCCGATCACATACATGGAAAAAGCTGCAAGGCCTGCATATTTTCCAAAAAACATTCCCGAAAACAACACATAAACAGGAAGCCTTGCCGAACAGGACATAAAAGGGGTAACGATCATAGTCCGTCTTCTGTCCTTTTCCGTTTCCAATGCCCTTGATGCCATAATTGCAGGAACTGTACAGCCAAATCCCAGGATCATCGGCAAAAATGCTTTCCCGGAAAGCCCTATTTTCCCCATAATGCCATCCATGACATAGGCGACTCTTGACATATAACCGCTATCCTCAAGAATGGCAAGAGCCAGAAAAAGAATCGCAATATTGGGAATGAAGGTAAGAATGCCACCAACACCCGCTATGATTCCGTCCACAATCAAAGCCTTTAACCAGTCTGCCGTATGAATTGAGGTAAGAAAAGAAGAGACTCCTCCCGAAAAATAATCCAAAAAGATTTCAAAGTATCCTTTCAGCCAGTCTCCTATGGTAAAAGTCAGGAAAAAAACAAAAGCCATAATACACAGAAAAATAGGCACTCCGAGTACAGGATGCGTCAACCATTTATCTATTTTATCCGTACTGTCTTTGTTTTTTTTGCTGTAGATCAGTACCTCCTTTATGATACTTTCAATGAAAGCATATTTGGTCTGTATGATCTCTTTTTCATAGCTTTTATCTACAATATCTGTTGTTTTAATAGGATGTTCCAGCCTTACATCCTCATCATCTTCAAGGAGTTTAATGGCATGCCATCTGACAGAAGAATGAGTTGGGTAATGGGCTTCCATCATGACCGACAATTTAGCTATTTTATCTTCAATCTGATCACTGTAATGAAGAACATCCGGTTTGGAGCCCTCTTCATAGTGATGAATTGCTGCATGGAGGAGAATATCAAGTCCTTTTCTCTTGGCGGCAGATACAGGGACAACCGGAATGTCCCCCAACATTTCCGGAAGACGATGCAGGTCGATCTCCATTCCTCTCTCTTCCACGATATCCATCATGTTCAGTGCAAGCACAACCGGCTTTCCCAGTTCCAGAAGCTGCAGTGTAAGATATAGATTTCTCTCCAGAGAAGAAGCATCCACCACATTCACAATGACCTCAATATCATCATCCATAACACAGCTTCTCGTCACTTTCTCTTCTATTGTATAGCAGGTCAGGGAATAGATACCGGGTGTGTCTACAAGCGTCATGTGCACATCTTCATACTTGGCTTCTCCTTCTATCTTTTCAACCGTAACCCCCGGCCAGTTGGCCACCTTCAGCTTGGATCCTGTAATGGCATTAAAAAGTGTTGTCTTTCCGCAGTTTGGGTTCCCCACAAAAGCAACATGAACGGTTTCATTATTCTTCATCATGCCACCTCCTCAACTTCGATACCGGAGCTGATATGTTTTCCAATTGCAAGTCTGGTGCCTCTCACTCTTATGATGAGCGCACCGTTTTTCTTTCTGTTAAGGACGGTAATGATCGTCCCATCATTCAAACCAAGGGCCTGTAGCCTCCGGGTAATTCCCTCTTCGACATACAGACCCTTTATTTCATAATTTTTATTCTTTTTTCCTTCAAACAGTGACATTTCTGTTCCCTCTTTTGTCTTAGAAATTCATTTTCAAAAACATTAAAGCACAAAGTTTCACTGATTGCAAGTGCTACTCATCGGCAGAATCCGATTCCTCTTCTGCTGTCTCCGTCTCCTCCTCTGCCGCAAAATCCTCCTTTGTCTTGTTCAGCATATTATATTTGTAATTTTCTATGGTATAAACCGTATCTTCATCATTTATTTTCAGATAATACACACCGCCTGCTACCGTATTCTGGTCACCGATATAAATCGTATAAAGGTTACTGTCCCATTGAAGGGAAATGCTAAGAGATGGATGATCAAGACCATACTGACTCATATCCGTGACATCTTCTATTTTTAACTTTGAAGTAATCTTTCCGGCCGCATCCAGAAATGTCTGTAATTTGTTTTTGTCAATGACAAAAGTATCATCCTCCACACATCTCCAGGTATCTCCATCCTTTTGCATGTTTATGTTTTCCTCTCCACCTGTGATACCGATTTCTGTGACAAGTGAAGTGTCAATATCCAGAACGGATATTATATCTTCCTCATCCTCCGCATTCTCCGTGAGATGATTCATGTGATACCTAAATCCAAGATATGCTGTGAGGATTACGACAAAGCAGACGCAAACGAAAATAAGCTGTTTTTTCTTTTTTTGATTCACGTGCATACACCTCCTACCGTTTTCTTCTCCTGAACCAGATAGCAAATCCTCCTATCATAATTGAAAAAGGAATAATAACAGCCGTCAACAGTGCAAGGATCAGCATCGTACTCTGGGGAATAGTCAGATATGCAATCTCCAGGCTCTTTACGGGAATGGAAACACTGCCCTCATGGGCGGCGAAAGTACTGAGTGAAGCCGTAAACAGCCTCATATTTGTTCCCGATACAATTTCATCTGCAGACTGGGTAAACAGGCTTTCACTGGAATAAATAAATGCAGAGGACTCCGCCTCTTCTGTAGCCTTCACACATTTAAGCCCGATGTCAAAAGGTCCGTCCTGATCATCCTCCTGCTTCTCATAGCTATTACTGCTCTCAATATTATCTCTGACATAGCTTTTCTCCGACGAAGATAAAAGTACCGTCACTTCCACATTCTCGTTTTCATTTACAATGAGTCCCTGCGCATATGGTGCAAAAACATAACTTCCGCTTCCATAGATGCCTTCCGTCACATCGTCATAACCTATGGTCGGCAGCAGGTAGAAAGGATCCGTGTAATAATTTGACTTATCCGCTTCAATGATGAGTCCTTTTGTTACAGATACCCCGTAAAAATCAAGAAGTTTTTCAAAGTTTACAAGTTCTCCTCCCGTATAGGTGGATACCAGAAAAACATCCCCGCCTTTTTCCATATAGGCAAGCATTTTTTCCGTATCATCCACGGACAAGTCAGATGTAGGCGCATTGATGATTACACAGCTTGCATCCTCAGGTATCTCATCGTAGTTCATCAGATTGATGGTCTCGTAATCAACATTCTCTTTTTCAATTGCTGCTGTAAAGGAATTATCAAAAGCAAGCTCTCCATGTCCTTCCGTTATATAAACCTTAGGCATTTCATCACTTGTGACATAGGAAAGTGCACTTGTGATCTGTCCTTCTCCGTCATAGCCGGTAGCATAGGAGGAATAGCTGGTATAATCAAATTGATACTCATAAATATTGCCGTAATCTATTACTTTGCTTCTCTTACTGCTCTCCACAATCAGGCTGCCCTGACTGATATCCGTGTCCGTATAATTCTGATAAAATCTGGGATTCACCGCCGGATCCACATAGGATACTTTAATGTGGGAATTTAAGCCCTCATAGTTTTCCAGTGTTTCCTTAAGTGTGGTATCCGCTTTTTTCTCATTTGTAAGGACATAGATCACTATATCTTCGGAGATGTTCTCCGCCACTTTTTTTGTTTCATCCGACAGAGAATACAGTTTATCTGCTGTCACATCAAACACGGTATACTTCGCCGGTATCTCCGACACAAAAACATTCAAAACAACCACAGCAGCAGTTACCACAACAATGACTGCCGTGTTGTATGTTCCGAGGCTGATCGTCTTTTTTGACAGATGATATCTTCTCTTCTGAATGGATTGCACCGTAAAGATCAGAGATAGAATGATCACGGACAAATAATAAACAACACTGGTCAGATGGAAGGAACCGTTTAACAGATCATCAAAACGTCCTACCATATCAAAAGCACTGAGGATTTTTGTCAAAAGATTCCCGGTAGATGAAATCATGCTGCAAAGAGCCGACATGATGTAACCGAGGAACAAAAAACCAAAGGAAAGCACTGCCGCGATCACCTGACTTTCCGTCAGGGATGAAACGAAAACACAAATGGCTATACAGGCAAGTCCATACAGGAAAAATCCCAGAATAGCAAGATAGGATTTTCCAAAATCAACCGTTCCAAAAAGACTCATGATAACAGGATAAAGCGATATGATCAGCACCGGTATTGCAAAAATAGTAGAAAGTGCAAAAAATTTTCCCATTACAATGCTTCCTACACTGACCGGTGAAGTAAGTATCAGCTGATCCGTTTTCTGATGTCTCTCCTCCGCCAGTATTTTCATGCAGAGAACAGGAATGCTGATAAGGAATAAAAAAACAACAGAAGACAATGCATATCCGATATAAGGATATCCCATAAACAGATTATATACCGAAAAATAAATTCCGATCAGCATCAATGTTGCGCCAATGAACAACGCTCCCAGAAAGGAGTGAAAATAAGATTGTAATTCTCTTTTATAAATTGCCTTCATTGTTATCCTCTCCTCCCTGCACATTTCTTTCTGTCTGTTTCTCGTCTCCGGTCAGTTCAAGGAAAATGTCCTCCAGAGATTTTTCAAGACGATTCAGTGAAAGAACCGGCATCTTCTCATTTGCAAGAGCATAGAACAGGTCTACCCGGATATCTTCCTTCACATCGGTTTCAATCACAGCCTTTACACAGCCCTTTTCATGACTTTGGCTTATTGTATAATGTAATACTCCCGGAATAGCGCGGATGACTTTCTCCGCCTTTTCCGTTTCACCCAGTATGTGCACTTCCAGAGTGGCGCTACCGTTCATAAGAGAGGTGAGACCTTCCGGGGTATCACAAGCAACAAGTTTTCCCTTTGAAATGATCATGATCTCATCACAGACAGCCTGCACTTCGGAAAGAATATGAGAACTCAGAATAATAGTATGTTTTATTGCAAGCTTTTTGATCAATTCACGGATCTCAATAATCTGTTTCGGATCAAGACCGACCGTCGGCTCATCGAGAATGATTACTTCGGGATATCCAAGGATTGCCTGGGCAAGACCCACCCTCTGTTTATAACCTTTGGAAAGATTTCTGATCAGTCGCTCTGCCATATCCGTGATCATGGTCATATTCATCACTTCCTGGATTTGAGCTTCTTTTTCCTCTCCTTTTATTTTTTTCAGTTCGGCAACAAACTTCAAATATTCTTTGACTGTCATTTCCTGATAAAGCGGCGGAATTTCCGGAAGGTAGCCAATACATTTTTTTGCTTCCTCCGGCTCTTTTACAATATCGTGTCCGTTTATTGTTACTGTTCCCTCCGTAGGTGCTATGTAACCTGTCATGATATTCATGGTGGTGCTCTTTCCCGCCCCATTAGGTCCGAGGAAACCGTATATTTTCCCCGGCTTTACCTGAAAGGAAAGATGGTCCACTGCGAGGTGACTGCCATATCTCTTTACAAGATTGTTTACTTCTATCAAAGCAAAACTCCTCCTTTATATTTATTCTGTCAGCGCAACTGTTTTGCACCAGCATGGTACTTTTAACAAGTTACACTTTAATTGTGATGGAAAATGTATGAAACTGTGAAAATTTTGTGTTTTCCGGGGAACGCGGAAAACGCCTTATCATATTATATTATTAAACATGACTATATTTTATGAGAGGAAATTTATGCAGGATTACAGCTTTAACGAATATTTTGACCGCTTTCCCATTGCCATGGCATATGTTCCCTGGCAGCATCTGACAAATATTTTTGAAAATCTTGATCAGGCATACAAAACAGGCACCATCTTCCCCGAGCTTGAAAAACCTTTCACAGGAAGGAGATGCGTGGAATGATGAATGAGAAAAGGAAAATGTCTTCTGAACAGAGACAGCTTTATCACGATATCGGTGTCATCAGTTTTGTCATTGTAGAAATGACTGAATATCTTGACACGCATCCCACCGACAGAGATGCCATGGACTATTTAAATCATTATGTCCGTATGAAAAATCAAGCCATGCGGGAATATGCAATGAAATACGGTCCCCTTCGTATCTCCGATGCAGACGGATGCAACCAGAATGAATGGAAATGGGCCTCGCAGCCCTGGCCCTGGGAAGGAGGATGTTGACTTATGTGGAGTTATGAGAAACGATTACAATTTCCGGTAAATATCAAAGAGCCTAATGCAAAACTTGCCCAGGTCATCCTGACCCAGTACGGCGGACCGGACGGAGAACTGGGTGCCTCTATGCGCTATATTTCCCAGCGTTATTCCATGCCCTATAACGAAGTCGCTGCCGTCCTGACCGACATTGGAACGGAAGAACTTGCACATCTCGAGATGGTGTCCACCATCGTACACCAGCTGACACGAAACTTAACTATGGAGGAAATTGAAGAATCCGGTTTTGCCAACTATTATGTTGATCATACTGTAGGCATCTGGCCCATGGCGGCAGGTGGCATTCCTTTTTCCAGTACCGAATTCCAGTCAAAGGGCGACGCCATTACCGATCTCCATGAAGATATGGCTGCAGAGCAGAAAGCCCGCTCCACTTACGACAATATTTTAAGACTTGTCCGTGACTATCCCGATGTCTATGAACCGATCAAATTTTTGAGAGCCCGTGAAATCGTACATTACCAGAGATTCGGAGAAGCATTAAGAATTGTTCAGGATAAGCTGGATTCCAGAAACTTCTATGCATTCAATCCCGAGTTTGACAGGTGTAAGGACTAATAGTTAACTATTTTATAAGATATCTGTTTTATAAAAAGGAGTCCGTTTTGGAACGGACTCCTTTCAGGTTGTAGACAAAGTCTATTGTAATGTTCCCTCATATCTATCCATTTTAAATTAACATGCATAATTGTTTCTACAAAAAATATATACTAATAAGGGTGATAACATGAAATCTTTAAAACAATATACTCTGGTGGGAATCATATTTGTTATAATCGTTGGCAGCATATGCCATTTTGTCTATGAATGGTCAGGCAATAACTTTTTTGTCGGCTTTTTCTTCCCTGTGAATGAATCAACCTGGGAACATATGAAGCTTCTCTTTTTTCCAATGTTGATCTATTCCTTCTATATGAGAGCTAAGCTAAAGGAAACATACCCCTGTATCACTTCTGCACTATCCTTTGGCATTTTGCTTGGCACAGTTTCGATTCCAATACTCTTCTATACCTATACCGGGGTTTTAGGCTTTCATACTACTGTATTTGATATTGCTACTTTTATTGTGTCTGTACTCATCGCATTTTACGTTACTTACACCTTCACTTTGACCAGTAGACTTAATTTCTGCTATCCCTTCCTTACTTTCGGCATTATTGCTTTTGCAGTATGCTTTCTTATGTTTACTTATTTTCCTCCCGAACTGGGCATTTTTACACAATACAGTCACTCATATCCTTAAACAAGACCACTTTGTGTATAAATCACCCAAAAGTGTCTATCCTCTTTTATGAGGTGAAAAAGAAATGATCGATAATAATGAACTCCCACTTGGCTTTACCATGGAACTTGCACAGCATTCCGATATCCTGAATCAATTTGCAAGACTTTCAAAGGAAGAACAGGCTTCTATTGTAAGTGGTGCAAAGCAGGTCAGATCCCGTGGTGAGATGCGCAGCTATGTGGAAAATCTATTTAAAGATTGTTAAGTTAAGGGATAAATCTTCGGATTTATCCCTTAACTATTACGCTGTAAGATTCTTGAGCCATCGCTCCTTTTTCAATAAAATACCTGCCACAACAATTCTTATGAAATCTACGCATCTGCATATCATATACATGGCGACCGGACCAAGCTGTGTATATTTGGTGGTGAACAAAATACCGACTAAAATAAGCAAAATTGTTGTCATTCCATCTACAAACATTAGTGACTTCGTATCTCCCCCTGCTCTTGAAACTGCATATTGCGCATTTACATATACCATTATCGGCATAAAAAGTGCAATTCCGGATACCATCTCCTTACAAATTGTCTGAGCACTATTGCTCAGGCTTCCGAAAACCAGAGGGATCAGGAAAATCGTCATCATTCCTACGAAACCCATGATCACGCCAAAGAGCAAGGCGGCCATAAGGAGTCTGTTTTTCTCTTCCAAAGCCTGCTGAAGATCTCCGTGTCCAAGAGTTTTGCCAAGTAATACCCCTATTGCGGTGCTGACTCCTGAAAACGCAGCAAAGAAAAGATTTGCTATCGCAAAGCTGGAAGCCATACCTGATACCACATCTGCTCCTCCCCGGCTGTTAAACAGTGCTGTCATATAGGTTCCCGAAACCACCAGAATCATTTCCGAGAAAATTGTCATAAGACATCTGCGGAGCATTCTGATAAACAAAGACCCATCTACAAAAATATCTTCTTTTCTGCAAATCATAAATGGCGGCTTTCTCTTAACAATATAAATAATAAATGCAAGCATTTGGATAGACATGGCAATAAACGTAGCAATTGCCGCTCCCCGAACCTCCATAGCCGGCAAACCAAATTTGCCATAAATAAATACCCAGTCAAGAAATGTATTCAAAAAAGTCGCACAAACGGAGATTACAAGGAGCGGCTTCACATCACCTATCTCACGAAGCGCAGAAGAAAGGACGGCGCAAATTGTCGACGGAATCCCTGCAAATCCCATAATGAACATATATTGCGTACCGACTGCAAGGATTGCACCGGCATCCCTGTTATTCTTTACCATAAGAGAAAGAATCTGATATGGAATTCCCATACAACAGAACATATAGATTCCAATTCCCATAAAAGCAAGGATAAACTTAAACAGAAGCGACTGCTTCATTCCCCTCTCATTTTCTGCTCCAAAAAACTGTGACATGAATATACCGCCGGCGGTGCAAATGGAATTGATCAGCACCTGGAATAAATATAAAATCTGTCCCGCAACATTAACGCCTGACATTTTCACATCTCCAAGCCCCGCGACCATAAAATTATCTACTAAAGAAACCAGGCTTTGAATCAACATCTGTGCCATAACAGGTAAAGCGATTGCAAGTACGCTTTTATAAAATGATCTTGAACCAAAATATTTTTTTCTGAATATTTGTGTCATAAATTGTCCCTCTTCCTATAAGACCTTTTTATATGCATCTTAACAGACAAAATATGACACCAGCATGTCATATTAAAAGAAATAATTTATCTTTTCTTTATCCTTTCTTTCTTTTTCAGAAACATTTTAGACACATTTTTCCAATATAATGATTCATATCAAATGAGGCCGCCGGTGCCGATAGCCTATCGGATGCTGACCGGCTTCGACAAACCATCACAGGAGCCCTCCTGTTTACATACAGAGCCGGCATTTTGCCGGCTCAAATTATTTAATCTTTCGCTCCCGGCAGCCTGTAACGTATAAACCGCTTCGAAAGCTGCTTCAAATTAAAGGGAATCAGAGGATAAATATAACTCTTTCCTGATACTGTTTTATTGGATATAACCGCAACGATCATAAGAATGAATGCCGCTATATAGCCCCACACACCAAACATGGCTGTCAGGATCAGATTAATGATCCTCATGAATTTAATGGCATAGCCAAGCTCATAGCTTGCCTGGGTATAGTTGGCAATGGCTACAAAAGCCATATAGAGCATCACCTCGGAGTTAAACCATCCGCTGTTTACGGAAAATTCCCCCAAAACCAGAGCCGCCATAACACTCAGCGGTGTACTAAGCATATTGGGTGTATTGACTGCCGCAAGTCGAAGACCGTCTATGGCAAGTTCCAAGAGCAAAAACTGCCATACAAGAGGAATATTGGTTGGATCCTCAATCCGAATAAATTCGAAGCCACTCGGAATCCATTCCGGTCTCTGCATCAGCAGAAGAAATGTGGGCGTTAATAGATAAGTGAGCACAGCAATCAAAAATCTTGACAGTCTTAAATAGGTTCCCGTGATAGGCGGGAAATAATAATCGTCCGCTTCCTCCACTACATCAAACACTGAAGTCGGTGTGATCATGGCCGAAGGAGAATTGTCTACCAGTATCACAATATCGCCCTCCAGTATCTGAGCCGATGCCGTGTCAGGGCGCTCCGTAAACTTAAACTTAGGGAAAGGATTGTACCATTTCTTCTTATATAGGCACTCCGCCAGACTTTCCTGATTCATGGTAAGTGCATCCACTTTGATATTCTGGATCCTTTCTCTTAGCTTCTCCAGAAAATCATGGTCTACTCTGCTGTCCATATAGCAGAGCACAATATCCGTCTGGGAACTGTTTCCCGCATGAAATAACTCCATTCGAAGCTCGGTACTTCTGATCCTTCTCCTGATCAGCGCAGTGTTAAATACGATTGTCTCCACAAAGCCGTCCTTGGATCCGCGAAGTGCCTTGTCCTTCTCCGGTTCCGAAACATTCCTTGCCGGATAGGTTCTGGAATCAATCAAAAGACATTTGTCATATCCGTCAATAAACAGTGCAAACACACCGGACATGATAAAATAGATGATCTGCTTCCAGTCATCCTGAAGATCCACCTCCACATATGGAATATATTTTTTTGACATTTCATGGGCATCCTTTGGCAGTTCATCTTCCTTAATATCCATGAAATACTGCAACATCTTCTGCATCAATTCATCCTTGCAGAAACCGTCTATAAAGTACATACAGGCATCTCTTCCGCCCACTTTAATCACCCGATAGACCAGGTCAAAATTTTTATCCACATCCAGCGTTTTATTTAAATATGCCATTGTCTCTGGCAGGGAGGATGTCATTTTCTCCGTATGATCCCTGAGGTTATCGATTCCGTTGATATCCATAAAAAAACTCCTTCCACTCACATGTAGGTTTATCACCATTATGTGGTAAAAGGAGTTATTTTATACAAAACACAGAATATAATTACTGCTTGCCGGTACTTCCAAATCCTCCTCTGTCGGCTCCCTCAAGGTTTTTTACTTCCTCAAAAGAAATCTTCGGCTGATTTTCCATGATACGGAACTGGCAGATTCGGTCGTTACACTCAATATGCGTATCTCTTACAGCGTAAACCGGCATAAACCACTGGTCATTATCACCGCAATAAGAGCAATCTACAACGCCCTGGTGATTTGTCTGGATGATACCAAAATTTTTGAACGTGGAGCTTCTCGGAACAATATGGGCTTCATATCCTTTTGGCAGCTCCATGGCAACTCCTAAAGGAATCAGTTTAAATTCCCCTTTTTTTAAATCAACAGACTCTGCGGCGCGAAGATCGATCCAGTCAGATTTCCCGTCAATATAAGTCAACTTATCAATTTTGTCTGTAAAATACTTAATTCTGATTGTCTCCATACTTCACTCCTATGCATAGTCACCACAATGTAAAATCGGAACTGTAGGATCTGTCTGCTTCAGGCTCGCCTGCACATCAATCACTCTCTGATTACTGCTCCCCTTCCAAAGCAGCTTTACATCCTTTTTGTCTACCTGAAATTCTCCATCTACCAGAACATCAATATACTGCATGGCAGCGTAGTGAAGAATATTTTCCCATGAATCCCCGGTATAAAGCCAGATTGTCTTGTCAGGATATTTCTGCTTGATCTCTGCCATCAGATTTCTGACTTCTACTCTGTTTGCAGAATGAAGCGGATCCCCTCCGGAAAAGGTAATACCGGAAATATAAGGTTTTTCAAGCTGTTCAAAGATTTCCTGCTTGGCAGCATCGTCAAAAGGGAGCCCTCCGTTAGGGTCCCAGGTAATCGGATTCTGACACTCTTTACAGCAATGAGAGCATCCTGCTACCCACAGCACCACGCGCAGTCCGTCTCCGTTTAACATATCATCTTTCGTTATATTGTGATATCTCATCCCCTACATGCTCTTCCTTTCCGCAATTTCTGCCATTTTTGCTTCATTCAGTCTGGTATCACCATGTACACGCGAATAGGAAAGATATCCGTTCATACGCTCAATCTTGGTCAGGTTTTTGCTGCCGCATACAGGACAGACATCCATCTCAAGCTCCTGATGACCACAATCATCGCAGTACGCAAGAGAAAGATTAACTCCCTCATAAAATCCCATATCCATTGCTCTTCTGATCAGAGTCTTGATTGCCTCGATATTATAATCGATCGGATATTTAACATACTGAATCTTGCCACCGTTACTAAGCTCCCAGAAACGATACTCGAGATCCTGCTTCTGGATCGGTGTGATATCCTCTGTTACATGACAGTGGAAACTGTTGGAAACATATTCTCTGTCTGAGACACCCTCAATAATGCCGTATTTGGCACGGAACTGCTTTACCTGAAGACCGCATAAGCTCTCGGCAGGTGTTCCGTAGATTGCATAGAGGTTTCCATCCTCCTCCTTAAACTCATTTACCTTCTCATTGATATGCTCAAGCACCTCCAAAGCAAAGGCACCGTCTTCCACGAGAGACTTTCCGTTATAGAGTTCCTGGAGTTCATTAAAGGCGGTAATACCAAAGCTTGCTGTGGCACTCTTCAAAATAGGTTTTATCTTATCAGTGAGTGCGAGATGTCCGCCAAGGAAGCCACCCTCGCAATATGCCAAAGGATTGGTGGATGCACGCATTTCCCCAAGATAAGCATAGGTTCTGATATGAAGCTGACGGATCAGGTTTAAATAATAGTCAAGGACCTCATAAAAGTCACGGTTCTCCTGTCTGGCTTTTGCAAGAATCATAGGCAGGTGAAGAGATACCGCACCAATATTAAAACGTCCTACAAAAATCGGTGTATCTTTATCATCCGCAGGATGCATGCCGCCTCTCTCATACCATGGGGAAAGGAAGGCTCTGCAGCCCATAGGGGAAACTACCTTACCGTATTGCTTATACATGCTGGCAATATAACCCTTTCCGGTAAGAGAAAGCCAGTCGGGATACATAGTCTTTGCAGAACACTTAACTCCCGCTTCAAATACATCCTCAAGTTCCTTGCCGGGTCCGTGAAGATTTTCATCATATAAAAATACAATTTTAGGGAATAATACAGGCTTCTTGCAATCCTTCTTTCCCTGTCCTTTCCTGCGGACATTTAAAAGAGAAATAGTCGCAAGCTTTGCAAATCTTCCTGTTCCGATACCTGCAGTCACTGTGATAAAAGGATAGTCACCGCGGCTGCTGGCTACAGTATTAAACTTATATTCCCAACCCTGGAATCCCTGCTCAAATTCTCTCTTTACATCGGCATAAGCCTCTGCTTCCGCTGTCTCACGATCTATTCCAAGTTTAGTATATTTTTCAATGCTTCTCTTATACGTCTTTTCTGCATAAGGTTCCAGAATCTTATCCACCTCAGGCACCGTAAAGCCACCATACTGCTGGCTTGCTGCACTTAAGACAATATCACCGATCACATCGAAAGCAACATCCAGTGTCTTGGGTTCATTGTACCAGATATTACCCATTTCGAAACCACCGGTGAGAACACTTGCCACATCAAACAGACAGCAGTTCATGGTGTCACGCCTTGCTGACATATCATGCACGTAAATATATCCGTCACGGCATGCCTGAATTTCTTCCGTGGTCATAAAGAATTTTTGATATAATTCTTTGTTAAACTGATTAAAGATCAGACTTCTCTTGGTGGATACAAGAGCACTGTCCGTGTTTGCATTTTCCTTGTCACCTACATACATGATGGACTGGCTCTTTTTATAGACATCATCCATCATTCTCACGAAATCCTGCTTGTAGTTTCTATAATCGCGATAGCTTTTTGCTACGATAGGCTTTACATCTTCCAGTGCACTCTCCACAATATTGTGCATAATGGGAATCGGTATTTTGTCCTCATCCAATTCATCTACCTTTTCTACTACATACTGGCAGATATGCTTCTTTTCCTCATCCGTAAATTTAGTCAGAGCTCTGTAAGCACTTTTTCCCACAGCATCAATGACTTTCTGCACATTAAAGGCCTCCAGACTTCCGTCTTTCTTGATCACCTTTACATTTCTTGCAGGCTTATACAACTCACCAAACGCAATAGCCTCTTCCTTGTCCTGTACTGCTACACTGCTCATTCCTTTTCCTCCATCTTGCTTCCATAACTTCCACAAAAGCTGAATTTACAGAAGAAATTTCCCCTCACGTTTATCCAAATACAAAATCTAGTGATTTATCCGTTCGTCAATTCAACATATAGTGGTAATTTATAGTATAATAAATGAATTTATTGCTGTCAATGAAATCAAGATGTAAAAAATAGCCAAAAAGCAGGTAATAAATTTGGTGTTATTTTTAGTTTAACTAAAACTTAACTTAGAATACCTGATTCCTTGATGGCCTTTACTGCCTCCTGAATCATTTCTACAGGCATGGTAAGGGCAAAACGGACGTGCCCCTTACCAAGTTCTCCAAAACTGCTTCCCGGAGTACATAGCACACCTGATTTTTCCAGAAGTTCCATGACAAAAGCTACATCATCCTTATATCTCTCCGGAATTTTTGCCCATGCAAACATGGTTCCCTCACTGTCTTCGATTTCCCATCCAATGGAACGAAGACCGCCACACAGTGCATCCCTCCTTCTCTGATATTCCGCGCACTGCGCTTTTACCATATCATCCGGTCCTGTCAACGCTGCTACCGCACCATATTGGACCGGAAGGAACGCACCATAATCGATCTGTGACCTTAACTTTTTAAAATTCTGCACCAGAAATTCATTGCCCACAAGAAATCCCATTCTTGCCCCGGTATAGTTGAAGCTCTTGGAAAGAGAATAAAATTCCACACAGATATCCTTTGCCCCATCAAAAGCTAAAATGGATTTTCCAACATGACCATCATAAATAATATCCGAATAAGCGTTGTCATGAACAATAATAATATTATTCTCCTTTGCCCAGGGAATTAATTCCTCATAAAAACTGTCAGGCGCAATTTTACATATGGGATTTAATGGGTAAGATACAATCATAAATTTCGCTTTTTTTCTGATCTCTTCATCCATTCCTTTAAGATCCGGCAGATAATGATTTTCCTTCAGCAAAGGATATGTTACGATCTGTGCCATGGCAAGGGATGGACCTATGGAAAAAATGGGATACCCCGGATCAGGCACCAATACCACATCTCCCGGATTGCACAGTGACAAACCAATATGGGCAATTCCCTCCTGGGAACCGTAAACAGCAGTCAGCTCCGTAGGCTTTAAGGCAACCTGATATCTCTTCTCATAACGTTCTATCACCGCCTGTACAAGCTCGGGAATCTCTTTTAAAGAGTATTTGTAATTCTCCGGCTTCCCAGATGCTTCCACCACCGCGTCCATAATATGCTGTGCTGGCTTAAAATCAGGCGTCCCGACGGACAGGTTATAAACCTTTTTTCCTTTCTTTTCCACTTCCTCTTTCTTTTCGTCAAGAAGCTGAAAAATCCCTTCTTCATAATTTTTCATTCTTTCTGCAACCTGTAAATCCATGTAGCTACCTCTTTTCTAAAATTTTCTTTATCTCCCACAAATTTTTAATCTGAAAATCTATATTCAATTCATCTGTTCTTACTTTTCCTTCCGGATTGTACCAGCAGCAGCTGATTTTCGCCCTGTTACCTCCCAGCATATCACTTGTAAGGGAATCTCCTACAATGATCGTCTTTTCCCTGTCAAAATCAGGGATTCTATTAAAGCATTTCTCAAAAAATTCAAGATAAGGCTTGGGGCTTCCGATTTCTTCCGAAATAAAAATATCATCCATAATTTTATCGAATCCTGAAAGCCTCAGTTTGTTTCTCTGTGTCCATGTCACACCGTTGGTCACCACATACTGTCTGTAATCCTTCTTTAATTCAAGACATAGTCTGTAAGAGTCATCTCTGTAAAAATAGACAGAACCGAGTGCCTTCTGATAGGCAGAGGCAAACTCCCGCACATCAATATCCTCTATGGAAAGACGCTCGAACAGAGTGTAAAATCTTCCGAGTAACACTTCCTGTTTCGTAACCTCTCCTCTTTCCAGCCTTTTCCAATAAGAATCATTGATCCCCGAATACAGAGCAA
Organism: uncultured Clostridium sp.; assembly: GCA_945917985.1. Taxonomy (GTDB): domain Bacteria; phylum Bacillota; class Clostridia; order Lachnospirales; family Lachnospiraceae; genus Suilimivivens. The sequence goes on from CAMEIH010000025.1 coordinate 24,803, forward strand.
CCGTTTCCGAATCGATTTGTCTTCCAAACTGTTCAAAGGTATTTCTCAGCGCATAATCCTCTGACCTTGTAAAATCAAGCAGTGTCTGATCCACATCCCACAAAATGATCTCATATCTTTGCATCTTATTCTTTCCATATCCTGTCTCTGTTTTGAAAATTCAATGAAGCGAAAAAGTGTTCATCACTGAACACTTTTTACCATGAATCATTCTAAGTTTTTTGTTTCTTTCTCATTTTGAGCATTCTTGTTCTTTCTTGCTTTAATACCGATAAAAATCGCCACTCCTGCAATGACGGCAATGATAGCCATCAATAATAAGTAGGATAAAAATGAATTCACAAATAAAACCACATTCTGCATCTGCCAATCACCCTGCCTTTCCATTAACGTTTATTTTAGCATGTCCAGTTACCTTTTTCAAGGAAATCAAATGCCATCTTTTCCGCTTCCAAAACAATTTTCTGATCGTATCCCATAATACCGAGTAGTTTAATGGCATTTCTGGTAGTAGCACGTCCTTTCATAATCTTATAGCTGAAAAAGATATCATCTTCCTCTATCTCTTCTTCAAAGTGATAGTTCGCATAGAAATCCTCCAGAATATGAGTCAGCTCAATATCATGAGTTGCCGCAAAGCAAAGACTGGTTCCGGTACAAAGGCTTTTCAGAATCTGTGCTGAAGCTGCAATTCTCTCCACTGTGTTAGTTCCACGAAGCACCTCATCCACAAAGCACAGCACAGGGATGCCTTCCTTTTGCTGCGCATCCAGAATACGTTTCAAAGCCTTGATCTCCACCATGTAATAACTGTCACCACCCTGTATGTCATCCCTGAGGGTCATGGAGGAAAGAATGCGGAACAGTCCCGTCTCATAAGAATCTGCCATGCAGGTATGAATGGTCTGTGCGAGAATGGCATTCACTGCAACTGTCTTTAAGAAGGTAGACTTTCCTGAAGCATTGGAGCCTGTGATCAGTATACTTCTGTTTTCATCAATATCATTTTTTACAGGCTTCTCAATCAGCGGATGATACAGCTTCTTTGACCTGATCATAATCTGTTCCCCAATTTGGGGAATACAATGATCGGGATTTCCCTGCCTGAAAGCACCGATTGCAATCACTGCATCTACTTTTCCAATAATGGAAAGTATTGTGTCTATTTCCCGTGTATGATTTCTGACAATTCGGAGCATTCTGTTAAACTGAATCAGATCCAGATGAAAAATCATACGCAGATAATCAAGAAATAAATCTATCAGGTTAGCGGAAGCCGACATTCTTCCCGGAGACATGAGCAAGAAGGAACCTCTTTTAAATCCCGAGAATTTATTCACCGCTTCCTTAAGGATTCTGTTTTCCTCTGAAAGAATCTCAATCTTCCTGTCTGTCAGCTTATCTGCCATATCCAGAAGACGGAATATATAAGTAAAGCTGGTAATATAGGGATCGATCTCATTCTTTACCTTGAAGTAAGAAATAATGTTGCCTATGAAAGCAAAAGCGAGGAGGCATAGCCCCAGCGGTAAATTGATAAAAATCACTGCAATACTTACAGCGATCAGAAGCAGTGCCATATAGTGCTTTCCGTTGTTGCGTTCACCCAGATCGTCAAGATAATCCAGATAATCATAAATGGAAAATTTTCCTGTACCGCCCAGTTTTTTTAAAAGTACCTGACAGGCAACTCTGTCATCCTCATGTTCTTTAAAATATGCAATCAGTTCCTCCAGGCGATCAAGCTCTTTAATCTCATAAACAGGTGTCCGAAGAAGATAATACAGATATTCTTCCCCGGCCGCTGACATGGTGCCATCCATTTTCCGATAGATTTCGTCCATATTCAGATCATTCCACGTAATGTCATCAATACCAAAATCCTGTTTATGCTTTTCATAGTAATGAGATATGCTTTCAAATCGTTCCGGCTTATACTGCTTTTCGGATATGACACCATAATCACTTCGGAGCTTTCTGATAAACTCCTTTTCTTCTTTTCTGTTGTCAAAGTATCCTTTTAGCATAAGTATTAAAAGGAATAGCAACATCACTGCTGCAAAAACAATATATTCCATATTCGCTCCGAAAATAATATATTTTTCGCTTACTCAACCACAAACTGATTAACACTTTCCTCCAGCTTTACAGCAATCTGATGCAAATGCTCTGCGTTATCAGCAATATTGCTCATAATCGAACCTACTTCCGATGCGGAAGCACAGGTTTCTTCCGTGCTTGCTGCATTTTCCTGTGCAATTGCAGTCAGGTTTTGAACGACATCTACCACCTTCACTCTTGCTTCGTCAAGTTTTGCAGTCTTTCCTGCAATGGTTCTGATACCGTCAATGGAGCAATCAATACCATTTTTCACATTTTCAAATGCATGCTGGGTGTTTTGTACGTTTGTATTCTGTCTCTCAATAACGCTTCTGACATCTTCCATTGTCTTCACGGATTTCTGAGATTCTTCAATCAGAATATTTGTAATTTCTTCAATCTGTCTTGCCGATTCATTGGACTGTTCTGCCAGCTTTTGAATCTGACCGGCAACAACGGCAAAACCTCTTCCCTGCTCACCTGCTCTTGCTGCCTCTATGGAAGCATTCAAGGATAAGAGATTGGTTTCTTCCGCAATATCTGAAATAATATTGGTTACTTCCTTAATCTTTAAAGCAGATTCATTCGTCACATTTGTCTGCTCAAAGATTTCATACATCGCTTCCTTTGTCTTTTGATTCACTGAATTTAATTCCAGCAAAATATCCATTGCCGTATTTCCTGCATCACGCATGGCTCTTGCATTGGTACGCAGTTTTTCTACTTCGGTATTGGTCTCCTCAATCATATTGCCCATAATAATGACATTTTCTGTTGCCGTCTGTGTTTCACTTGCCTGGGAAGATGCACCATCTGCAATTTCAGACATTGCCTTTTCTACCTGCTCTACGGACTGTGCGGTTTCCGATGCACTTACATCCAAAACCGAGGAGGTCTCATGAAGAGCTTTTGTTTCAGTGGATATTGTATTCACTGCACTGATCAATTCTTTGCGCAAGCCGTCAATAGAACGGCCTATCATACCGGTTTCGTCTTTTCTCTTACTGAGCTTATTCTGATTTGCATCCTCTCTGAAATCAAGGGTGGAAATTTTCTCGATCAACTCAATTGATTTCCGAATCGGTTTCACAATCATGAATGCACATGCCAAAGCAATGATCATGCATAAAGCACCGCAGATAAGTACATTTGTGATACATGTTTTTGCAATTGCATTGACATCGGAGAAAATTTCTTTTTCATCTGCTGTCACAACAAGAATATAGGAGCAATCTTTTCCGACATAATAGGATGCATACTTATTCTCACCCTTATAATCATAGGTAATGACATCAGTTTCCGGCCGGTTTCCCTTCGCTATCTCACCGACCAGCATTTTCACTGCCGCATTTTCCACGGGCTGTCCGATTTTTTCCGCTGTGGGATGATATAGCATGGTGCCATCAGCAGACACAACATAGGCATAGCTGGATTCCATATTTCTGATTGCAATATCTCCTACTGCTTTTTCCAGTTCTTCTGCCGTCAGTACTGTCTCAGCACCAAGCGCTGAGATCTCGTTCTCCAGATTGTTACCGGCTATCGCAGTAACATCATTCATGTAATATTGGATCGTATTGCTCATACATTTCTTCATCAACGGAATCATTGTCCACAAGCTGAATATAATAGTCCATATAATTCCCCAGAAAACAAGTGATCCAATTTTCATTTTGATGGAATTCACTTTTGAATATTTGCCTTCTCCGCTCATAAGTTTATCTAACCTCTCCTTCTTATCTTACGTAATTTGCTATTTTATCCCTGCAATAATCTCATTTGCTTTTTCGTAAATATCTTCCGGTTTTTCATCTGTCAGAAAACTTTCGTTCTCATACAGAATCCTGCCGCCTATCATAGTCATCTTCACATTTATCTTGCTGCCGCTGTACACAATATTTTTTGCTATATTATTGAGAGGCTGCATATTCGGTGTCTTAAGGTCTATCATAATCAGATCGGCAAGCTTTCCTTCCGCAATCACATCCGCTTCCCCAAGACCCATAGCATGAGCACCATTCACCGTCGCCATTTTGAGGACCTCCATGGCATCCACCGCCGCTGCATCCTCCTCCTTCAGTTTAGCAAGTCCCGTCACAAGGAACATTTCCCGGAACATATCAAGACAGTTATTGCTTGCAGGTCCGTCAGTGCCAAGTGCAACAGGAACACCCGCCTTAAGGAACTGTGTGATGGGAGCGATCCCGCTTGCCAGCTTGGTGTTGGAGCCGGGATTGGAAACAGCATACATTCCTCTCTTTTTCATAATGGCGATATCTTCTTCTGTCACATGTACGCAGTGATAGCCTCCGCCGCCATAATCAAACATTCCAAGGGAATCCAGAAATGCCACAGGTGTCATGCCGTATCTCTCCCTGCAGCCTTCCACTTCCGCTTTTGTTTCCGACAGATGTGTAAACACAGGAGCTTTATACTTGTGAGCGATTTCGGATATCTTCATTAATAGTTCCCTGGAACAGGTATATTCCGCATGAAATCCAAGCATAAAAGACTGTAAAGGACTTTTTCCATTCAGGTTCAGATAATACTCTTCCAAAAGTTCAGGAGACTGACTGAAATTATTTACACCGCCAACCTGCACTCCTCTCATGCCCATCTCATCAAAAGCTTTATAGATCGAGTACGGAGTCAGATACATATCAAACACTGCTGTGATACCGCTTGTCAGATATTCCAACACTGCGAGCTTTGTCAATTCATAAATATCTTCATCCGTAAGCTTTGCCTCTACCGGAAAGACCTGCTGATTCAGCCAGTCATTTAACGGAAGATCATCTGCATAGGACCTGAGCAGTGTCATACCTGAGTGGGTATGTGCATCCTTAAATCCCGGCATCAGAAGATTTCCTTCACAGTCTATCTCCCTGTCCCAGATCATACAGGGAATCTGAAGCTTCTGATAGATGGAATCCGTATCTGCACCATCACCTGCATAGACGATCCTGTCTTTTTTCACCCAGACTTCTCCAAAAAAGATATCTCTGTTTTCTTCCATCGAAAGAATTCTTGCATTATATAATCTGATATTCATGTTTTCCTCCATACGCAGCTTTCTTATGCCAGATTTTCCGGTCCAAAGCCTTCCGGTAAAAGTTCACACAGCTTGTATATTTTGTACTCTTCCGTATTTTTGGCCACAATCACCACAAATTCATCAGGGTTCACAAACTCCCTCATAACCTGTCTGCAGACACCACAGGGGAACGCAAATTGTCGGATTTCCTCCCCCTCCGGACCTCCTGCAATGGCAATCGCTTTCCATTTTCGCCAGCCTTCACTGACGGCCTTTACAATCGCCACTCTTTCCGCACAGATACCGGGACTGTATGCCGCATTTTCAACATTGCACCCCGTGTAAATTCGGAGTTCTCTTGTAAGAAGGGCTGCTCCCACCTGATAATGGGAATAGGGCGTGTATGCTTTTTTTCTTGCCTCCAGTGCCGCACGAATCATTTCCTTGACGGGGATCTCCTCGAAATTGATCATTTCGCTCATAGCATAACTCCTGTTTAAAAAGATTTGATTGATTCTGTGATCAGCTGCTTAAATAAGGGTGCTGCTTTATTTGCTGCCTCCTGAACTTCCTCATGGGTAAGCGGATGCTCCACCATACCTGCAGCCAGATTGGCAACACAGGATATCCCACAGATTTTCATTCCCATATGATTCGCTGCAATCGCTTCCACAACGGTACTCATTCCCACAGCATCTGCTCCAAGGGTTCTGAGCATTCTAATTTCCGCAGGGGATTCAAAGGAAGGACCTGTAAGCTGCACATAAATCCCCTCCTTTAAAGGAATATCATTATCCTTTGCCGCTTTTCTGATCTTGTCCTGAAGCTCTCTGTCATATACCGTACTCATATCAGGGAATCGAAGTCCCAGTTCTTCTATATTCTGGCCGATCAGCGGATTTGGTGCAAAACAGGAAATGTGATCCGTGATCAGCATAAAATCTCCCGCACCGAAAGATGGATTGATTCCTCCTGATGCATTGGTGAGAAACAGTATCTCTGCTCCCATCAGTTTCATCAGCCTGGCAGGGAGAACTACATCTGTAATGGGGTATCCTTCATAATAATGAACCCTTCCCTTCATGCAGACTACAGGAACCTGTCCCACATATCCGAAAATGAATTTTCCGGCATGTCCCGGTACCGTAGATACAGGGAAATCTTTAATCTCACTATAATCAATTTCAGCCTTTACCTCCATACTGTCTGCATAGTTACCAAGTCCTGAACCAAGCACCAGGGCTACCTTAGGAGAAAAGGGAATTCTGTCCTTAATACTTTCATAGCAGTCAAGCAGTTTCTGATAAGTCTGATTCATGTTAAAACCTCCAGTTTGTTATTTCAATACATTATAGTTAATACTACCATATTCCCATATTGACTGCAAGAAAAAGGAGTCTGTTACTGCCTTCACAGACTCCTCTTTTTCAGATGATGATGCACACCATCCCACCATTGCTGTCATTTACAATCTTCTGCATGGTCTCCTGCAGTTTCAGCTGGCTCTCTTCCCCTATCATAGTAAGTTTTCCCGTGATTCCGTCATTCACAAGCTGCTCTACCGTCTTTCCGAAAATATTGGTTTCCCAGATGCCCTTTTCTCCTGTATCCGAATCGGAAATATACCGGATCAGATCTTTTGCCTGATCTTCACTTCCCACAATCGGTGATATTTCCGTCTCGATATTAGCCCGTATCATGTGAATACTGGGACTTTCTGCTTTGATCTTTACACCGAATTTATTGCCGTGTTTGATCAGTTCCGGTTTATCCAGTGTGATTTCATCCCTGTCAGGTGTCACCACACCGTATCCCTTTTGCCTCACTGCCTCTATCGCATGAAGAACTCTCACATATTCCTTTTTCATCTTTGCCATTTCCTTCAGGATATGAAGAAGCTGATATTCATTGTGAATGTTTTCTCCTACAAGATCGCTCAGCATCTGATAATAATAAGAGTCATCCATTTCCAGCCAGACTCTGATACAACCGTCCGCCATGCTGACACTGTCCATCTTGCATTTTTTAATATAGTCACTGACAAGCTCAATAGGATGATCTGCCACATCCCGAATGCAGTTGTACTGCTTCATCAGTTCCCTGACCTTTGTTATGATATCCGCTTTCATAGGATGGGAAGCAGGAAGCATTTCCACCCATTTCGGCATATAAAACTCGATCATTGTAAGCGGAAATTCATACAATATCTTTTCCAGAATATGATTGATATCTTCCTTCTTCAGCTGCTCACAGTTAACCGGCATAGCCGCAACATGATATTTATCACTGATTTCCTTTGCCTGCTTTATCGCATCCTCACTGTAAGGTTTGACAGTGTTTAAAAGAACGATAAAAGGCTTATTCATCTTCTTTAGCTCTCTTATTGTGCGTTCTTCTGCCGGAAAATAATTTTCCCTGCTGATCTCCCCAAAGCTTCCATCACAAGTCACCACAATTCCGATGGTGGAATGGTCGGTGATCACCTTCCTTGTACCCATTTCGGCCGCCATGGTAAAAGGGATTTCCTCGGTGGACCAGGGTGTCTTCACCATGCGCTCTTCGCCGTTCTCCATATGGCCTCCGGCTCCTTCAACCATATAACCGACACAGTCGATCAGCCGTACCTTTGCCTCAATTCCTTCTCCCATAGAAACAAGAGCAGCTTCCTTTGGTATAAATTTAGGCTCAGTCGTAGTAATGGTCTTACCGCCCGCACTTTGTGGCAGTTCATCCGTTACCCGCTCCTTCTCATAGCCATCCTCCATATTAGGAAGAACCATGAGATCCATAAAACGCTTGATAAAGGTGGATTTACCGGTTCTTACCGGTCCTACCACTCCTATGTAAATCTCCCCGCCGCATCTTATCTGTATATCCTTGTATAAATCATACTCTCTCTTATTATTAAAATCCATCATAATACCCCTTCCATACTTAGTTAAATGTATGAAAAGGGGTACTTGTTTATTCCATCTTTATCTGTTTTTTTCTCTCTGAGACTTCATCCAATCAAAATAAGCCGCATCACAGCGGTCAAAGGTGCCGTCCTCCTGAAACTTTCTTTCATATTCTTCAAAAATAGAACTCAATATTTTCTGATACGGCTTCCAATCCTCACGCATCATTTCTCTTGTGTAGTGTTGGACACACTGCATTTTTTCATTGCTCTCAAGGAAACGACCGCCCATTGGTCTTCTCTCTTCCGGAAGCGCACATCCCTCTTCCGTCAATGCAACACATTCCCCAATTGCGTCGATCCCCACAAACGTATAACATTTATGACGCATCCGCAGATAAAAGAAAGGACCGCTTTCTGTGGAGAAATGATCAATGGCATACAAACCTTCCGGGTCCTTCAGCATGACAAGAATTCTTTCAGAAAGCTCATTTTCAGAAAGGCAGGCAATATCTTTCTGCCCAATACTTTTCTTCAGTTCCTTCTTCATATCCTCAGGTGACAAACTGCAACCTTTTTCTCTGCAGCATCTCCCTCTGCAGAGGACACATTCCTTTCCGGGCTTATATCCTTCCATTTTATCTCCCTTTCTCCTGCGTTCCGTGTTCAAAACAGATACAGGCTCTCTCCGTGTTCCTTCAGCCATTTCCTGTACTGCTTATATGCCGGACAGAATTCGGCTACGAGATTCCAGAAATGCTCTGAATGATCCATATATCTCAAATGACAAAGCTCATGTATAACCACATAGTCAAGCACAGGTTCCGGTGCCATAACAAGTCTCCAGTTAAAGTTCAGATTTCCTTTACCGCTGCAACTTCCCCACCTGCTTTTGGTATCCTTGATATGAATATCCTGAAAGCTGACGCTAAGCCGCACGGCATATTCGGAGGCCTTTTCCTCTATGATATCCGAAGCTTCCTTTCTGTACCATTTTTCAAGTGCATTTCTTCGATATTCATAATCAGCTTCATAGGGAACCACAAGGAGAATTCGTTCCATGGCAGAGCTCACTTTGGCACGTTTCCTGTCCTCTCTGACCACAGACAGTACTCTCTGCTCTCCGAGATACGGCAGAGTATCTCCGTTTTCGAGTTTTAAACGTGATGCCTCCTGTCTTTCCTTTTCCCTTGCAAGCCTGATTGCAGTGGCCTCAATCCATTCTGCCTTTGACTGTACAAAAGCATCTATTTCATAATTCCTTAAAAAATAGGGTGCCTTTACTACAAGATTGCCATCTCTGTCAAAAGAGATGGCAATGGTTTTTCTTTTACTTCTGATCAACTGATACTGCATCATTTTTCCTTTACATCATCTACGAAACAGACGGTTCCCCATATTTGACACCAAAGGAGCCTGTGGCGATCAAAAATCTTCCCACCTTGCGGCTGTCACCGTCAATACTGTTGATATCCCCGAATTTCTGCATGTCATCATTGATTTTTTCCCATGTCTTTCCCTCGTCAAAAGAGCGAAAAAATCCATAAGTATTCTGAATCACACCACAGATATAAAGTGCTTTGTCATCTTCCCTGTAATCCACATCCTGATGCAGCAGACCAAGTCCCATACGAAAGGCCGAATCCCCTTCCCCTGTGATTCTCTGCCCTTTCACAGTACACTTATCACCATCAAAGGAAAGCTTCCACAAACCGAACGCTCCGGCAGCAAGGTAAAAAATCCCCTCCTTGCCGGCTTCCCCGCGGATTTCCGTCTTATTGGCGCAGTCTATCAAACCAAAATTCATTTTACCGCACGGAATACCTTCCGTCTTTGCGGGATAAAAAGTATTTCCCTGATCTTTGCTGATATACATACTGAAATCATCACCAAATCCGTAAAACAGCTGCGGATTTACTCTGTCTGAGAAAACCTTCATATGGCAGTCTGTATCAGAAAGCTCTGCTCCTTCTTTATCGAATATCTTTACTTTCTGAAAACTTTTGCCCTGATCATGACTGACAATGATCCCTTTCATAAAAAGATCGATTCCCTCAGCCACACAGTAGACAATGGTCTTTGCATCTGCCGAAAGAGAAACCCAGCCGGAATTTACATTGGGGCATTCGATTTCATGAAATCTCACATCCAGATAATCGGAAATTCCAAAGGGAAGCGGAATCCTCTCGAAGGTAAGTCCATAATCCTTTGAAAAAATGAGGCCGCCTTTGGTTTTTCCTTTCCAGTTTCCTCTGGGTGTCACCACCACATTCTCCGGATAGCTGTCTGAAAAGTCCGCATTAATGCAGGTGATATATCTGTTTCCTTCCTCGTCCGAGAAAGAATTACTGCAGGGCTGATCCATCTGTGTAAAGGCAAATCCGCCCAAATCTCCCACGATATCAATTACCTTCACAGGACCATCCACAGGACTGTAAACGTTTAGATGAACTGTCTCTTCGATTCCTCTGCAGCAGTCCGCAAAACTCCTGTCCTTTGAAGTAAAATCGTTACTCCTGAACACACCGGTTCCGCTGTTAAACCACACTTCATCCGGGTTAAAAGGATTGATCTTTACATCACTGAGCCAGTGGATCAGATTATGACCGCCGTTATATTCAGGCTTCATATAGGAAGTCTCAAACCGTATATTTCCCACATTCAAGTCATACAGGGCAGGCTCCCAGTTTTCCCCATAATCAAAAGAGACAAACATCATATCCCCATCATCCTTGCAGATTGTACTTGCAGCAAGAAGTCCAGGCCTCGCTTTACAGCTACTGATTCCTCCGAATCCAAAGGGATAAACACTGTTTCTGTCAACGGTATAAGCCCCCTGTTCTCCATAAAGGCAGGTAGGGGTAATATCCTGATAGCTGCTCACTTTTCCATCCTCATCAAAGGCATATCGGATGATTCTTCCGCCAAGACTGTCACCACTGTCACAGCTGTAACCCATTTCCGTCACATAAGAATGCTCCCCGGTATTTGTGAGAGTAACATACAGATATTTTCCGTCAAAATCAATCCTGTGAGCCACATATCCGCTCCATTTTGAACCCTCTACAGCAATGTTATCCGGCATGAGCATAGGCTCAAAATTTCTGCCTTTATCATAGGAAATGTACAGACTATGTCCCCTCACATCCTCCGTGCCGGTAACAACACCTGCCGTTCCCGCCACAACAGTATCTCCATCAGGCGAACACCAGACAAGCGTCATATAGGTTTCTGAGCCGGTATCCAGCTTCTTCCAGGAATCACCCAGATCAGGCGAATAGAAAAGACCATCTTTCTGACTGGCAAAATAGATCCCATTCTCATTCACAGGATCCACAACAAGGCGGGGCCCTGTCCCTCTGCCGTTCCTGTTTCCATGAACATAACAGGGTATCTCCTTATGAAAAAATGTATTTCCGAAATCATCCGAAATGCTAAGCTTTCCATTTGTCTCTTTTCCGTCTCTCCCATTGACACCGCTTGCCACAAGGAGACGTGCCGGCTTATTTTGATCCACTGCGAGCGCTATGGGATAGG
>CAMEIH010000026.1 GCA_945917985.1 uncultured Clostridium sp.
GTAGCACAATTATTGTACTGGGGCTAGCCGTCGCATCAGCGACTTGGTACAATAAAAGATAAGCAGCTGTCTTTCAGCGAATTGGAAAAGAGGAAATCGATATGGATATCAAAGATGCAGTAAAAAGTATCATAAAACCCCATGAGGATGATGTACTGAAGCCTCTCTCCACCGAATTTAGCGAAAATCTTGATCCGGAGCATATTTTGTGTGAATATCCGAGACCCCAGATGGTGCGGGACTCTTATATTAATTTAAACGGAATCTGGCGCTATGCCATTACAAAGGAGGATAAGCTCCCGTCAGAATTTGACGGTGAAATTCTGGTGCCCTTCTCTCCGGAAGCCCCTCTTTCCGGCGTGGGCAGACAGCTACAGCCGAATGAATATCTCTGGTACCGGAGAAGTCTTCCCGTAGATTCTGGCACCTTTGCAGGGGGCAGACACCTGATCCTGCATTTCGGGGCAGTGGATTATCTGTGTACCCTCACCGTCAACGGAAAGGAAGTCTTGACCCACGAAGGAGGATACCTTCCCTTCGAAGCGGACATTACTCCTTTTCTTAAGCCCGAAAACAATGAGCTTGTGCTGAAAGTGCAGGATTTTACGGAAGAAAAAAGTCAGGCACGCGGAAAGCAGAGCTTAAAGCGGGGCGGAATCTTTTATACCGCCCAGAGTGGAATCTGGCAGAGTGTGTGGATGGAATGGGTCAGCCCATCCTATATAAAGGAATTGAATGTACAGGCAGATTATGACACAAGAAAAGTCACTGTCCATGCTCTCCTCCACGTTGACCGCCTTAATCGCGACATCACGGTTTCCGAGGAGCATACGGTATCTTCGGAGGACTTCCATCCCTGGACTCCGGAATCTCCCTATCTCTATGATCTGGAGATTTCTTATCAGGATGACAAGGTAAAAAGCTACTTTGCCTTTCGCTGCTTTACCATTGAAAAACGAGATGGCATTCCAAGATTCTGTCTCAATCATAAACCCTATTTTCTGATGGGCGTGCTGGATCAGGGCTACTGGCCGGATGGGCTCTACACTGCTTCCTCGGACGAAGCCCTCATTTATGACATCACTGTCATGAAAGAGATGGGCTTTAATATGCTGCGCAAGCATATCAAGGTGGAGAGTGCCAGATGGTATTATCACTGTGACTGCCTCGGCATGATCGTATGCCAGGACATGGTAAACGGCGGCAGTGCCTATCACATGCCTGTGATCAGCTACCTGCCCACGCTCTTTCCCCGTCTTTCCTCCCACTTAAAGGATACCCATGCGGCAGCGCTTTCAAGGGAAGATCAAAAAGCCCGCGTGCAGTGGGAAAAGGAATGCATGGAAATGATCGATACCCTGTCTTTCTTTCCCTCCATTGCCATCTGGTGTCTTTTCAACGAGGGCTGGGGACAGTTTGACACCGTCCGCCTCACTGCCCTTGTCCGTGCAAAGGATAACAGCCGTCTGATTGATTCTGCCAGCGGCTGGTTTGACCAGAACTGTGGTGACTTTATCAGTGTCCACAACTATTTCAGACCCTTAAGCGTTCCTGTAAAGAAATGGGGAGAACGTGCCTTTTTCCTATCGGAGTACGGCGGGTATGCCTGCCATTTGGAAGATCACTCCAGTGTGGATAGAGTCTTTGGTTACAAGCGCTACGACACACCGGCACAGCTCCGGGAGGCCTGCAGAGAATTGATACAAAAATCCCTGCTTCCGCTACAGAAACAGGGACTCTCAGCAGCCGTCTACACCCAGCTGTCCGATGTGGAGGAGGAAGTAAACGGTATCTTAACTTATGACAGAAAGATCAATAAACTAAAGGCTTAACCCGCAAGTGATGTCTGTTCGTTTCCCATGAGCTTATCCAGTTTTCGGCGCACATGAATGTAAGCGGGAAACAGAAAAATATCGGCGAAGATCCATGCAAGGGGATTGGCAAAGCAGACACCGATAAAGCCAAGCTTGGGTACCAGCACAAGACCGGCAAGGGTTCTGGCCACCATCTCAAACACACCCGCCAGAATCGCAAAAGTACTAAAGCCCATGCCCTGAATCATAAACCGGACAATATTGACAAAGGCAAGGGGAATATAGAAAGCACTGTTCACGATCAGCATCAGCTTTGCGTTTGCAATGATCGCTGTTTCATCCCCGCTGACAAACAGCTGAGACAATTTGTCACCGAGAAGGAACATGACAATAAAAGCAAGCACGGAATACACGATTCCCAGAATACTGCAGGATAACAGTCCCTTCCCCAGTCTGTCAAGCTTCCTTGCACCCACATTCTGTCCGCCGTAGGTCGCCATGGTGGAGCCCATGGCATCAAAGGAACAGCAGAAGAACATGCTCACCTTGCCGGCTGCCGTAACCGCTGCCACAGCGGCAGATCCCAGAGAATTCACCGCTGTCTGCAAAATCACAGAGCCGATGGCAGTAATGGAATACTGCAGCCCCATGGGAACACCCATACTACAGAGTACTTTCATATGGTCTGTATTGATCCTCCACTCTTCCCTCGTGATATGTAAAATTTCAAACTTCTTTATCATGTAAAGCAGGCACAAAACACCTGAAATAAGCTGTGACACCACGGTGGCAATTGCCGCACCTGCCACACCCATGCGGAAAGTCACAATACACAGAAGATCGAGACCGATATTTAAGACCGAAGAAATAATCAAAAAAACAAGGGGTGTTTTGGCATCTCCCATGGAGCGGATCACACCGGATAAAATATTGTAAAGATAAGTAGCCGGAATCCCTATAAATATGATCAGAATATAAATGTAGGCACTTTCAAAGATATCCTCGGGCGTGTGCATCCAGGTAAGGATCTGTCTGCAAAGAACCGACACTGCCACTGTCATAACCGATGCAAATGCAACAGAAAGCCACACGCTGTTTGCCACAAACTGTCGCATGCCGGAATAATCCTTTGCACCGAATTTGTGGGCAACCGGAATGGCAAACCCATTACAGACACCCATACAAAAGCCCACGATCATAAAATTGATGGAACCGGTGGCACCCACACCTGCCAGCGCATCCACCCCCAGAAACTGTCCCACAATGATGGTGTCGATTACACTGTAAAACTGCTGAAACAAAAAACCAAACAGAAGCGGCAGTGAAAAACCGAGAATCAATTTCATGGGCGAACCCACAGTCATATCTTTTGTTGAATTCTTAGCCATCTTTCCTTCATTTTCCTTTCTTCTTTGGAACACTGTCATCAAAAGCCGAAACCTATCATAGTGCAATCCATTCCATAAATCAAGTAGAAAATCATGAAGAAAAATAACTTTTTTATTTATTCCATTTTCACCATTCTGTAACCCACACCCACATGAGTCTGAATGTACTGGGCAGAATCGGAATTATTCTCAAGCTTTCTTCGAAGTGTTGCCATAAATACCCGCAAGGAAGCCACATCATTCTCCCAGCTGTGCCCCCAGATATTCTGGGTGATAAAAGTGTGAGTCAACACCTTTCCCACATTTTTGGCAAGAAGACACAGAAGCTTGTATTCAATGGGCGTCAGATGCAGTTCCTGCTCCTCCAGATAGGCGCAGCCTGCCATGTAATCAATCCGCAGTTTTCCGTTGACAAAGGTGGAAGTACTCACCTGCTCTCCCTGCCCTGCCGCCAGTCTTCTCTCCGTCACCCGAAGCCTTGCGAGAAGCTCTTCTACAGAGAAAGGCTTTGTCAGATAATCATCCGCTCCTGCATCCAACGCATCCACTTTGTCCATATCTTCACTTCTGGCACTGATAACGATAATCGGCACATTAGACCAGGTGCGGATCTTTCTGATCACTTCAATCCCGTCCATATCCGGAAGTCCCAGGTCAAGCAGAATGATATCCGGGTTATGGGAGGATGCCTCCAGGATGGCTGTCTCTCCGTTCATGGCAGTCAGATATCTGTAATCATGAGCCTTTAAGGTGGTGATCATCAGATTCTGTACCGTTCTGTCATCCTCCACAACTAGAATCAATGTTTTATTCATGCAGATCAACCTCCTCAATGGGTAATGTAAACGTAAATACTGCGCCTTTCGGAACGTTATCCGTCACCGCAATTTCTCCTCCATGGGCAGTGATGATCGACCTGCAAAGGGATAGTCCCAGACCGAGACTGCGCCTGCTGTCCGAGGTGCTTTTCGCTCCGCTGTAAAACATATCAAATACCGCCTCTTTGCTCTCATCCGGAATTCCTGGTCCGTTATCTGCGATCCGCACAACGGCATCTTTTACCGTTCGCTTTGTGGTGATCACGATTTCCGAACCCTTTTGTGTATATTTAATGGCATTCTCCACAAGATTGATCACCACCTGCATGATCAGTCTTGCGTCTATTTTTACAAGAATAAAATCCTCCGATGGCTGAAAGATGATTTTATGCTCTGCCTTTTTTCTGCTGATGTGCTGCAGTGCCTCTGACACCACCTCGTCAAGAAGCTCTGCCTGCAGGCGGATGCTCAGCCTACCCTCCTCTATTTTTGTCACGGAAAGCAGATTCTCCACCAGATTGATGAGCCAGATGGAATCGTCATAAATATCCAGATACAGCTGTTTTTTCGTCTCCTCGTCAAACTTTTCCCCATTGGATAAAAGATTGCTGGCATTCCCCGATATGGAGGTTAAGGGCGTTCGCAGATCGTGGGAGATGGAGCGCAAGAGATTTGCCCGGAGCTGTTCCTTCTGGGCGAGCAATGCTGCCTTTGCCTTCTCTCTTGCATTCTTCTCGTTCTCAAGTGCCAGTGCGCATTCTCCCAATATGGAAAGCAGAATACTGTTTTCGAAGGAGTCAAGTGGTCTGTCGCCAATGACAATACCGATCACACCGTATACCCCATTTCCTGTCCTGATGGACAGATACAGACAGCCCGCACCGGCAAATGTATCTGTTGTAGCGCCCGCATGTTGATTATTTTGTAACACCCAGAGGGCAACTTCCCTTTCTTTTTCCGAGAGATATTCCTCCCTCACTGTCTCCCCGTCCACGGCAAAATACATAGGGTCTGACAAGTCACCTTCTATCACCGGATAGATCACCATGTCCCTGCCAAGCAGCTTGATCAGCTGTGTTGCCGCCACTGCAACAATCTCTTTTTTCTCCCTTACCCCTTCCAGAAGCCGGTTGGTTTCCAACAGAATTTCGGTACGGTATGCCGCCTGCGCTGCCTGCCTGGCCTGTCTTTTGAGACGAATAGCCAGCGATCCCGTCAGGAAGGCTGCCGCAAACATGGTGAGAAAGGTGACCGGATAATCCTTTTCATAGGCAAGAAGGGTGTATCTCGGCTCTGTATACAAAAAATTAAAGACAATCACACTGACAATAGAGGATATCAGGCTGTAGATCTGATGGTTGGTGATGATGGATGTGATCAGCACACCGATAATATACACCATAATAATATTTGCTTCACTAAATCCCAGCTTCCAGAATCCAAAGCTGATGGCGGAAGCAAAAACGATCATGGAAATGCTCTTAACCACATCGGAAACGTTCAGCAGATTTTCCGTTCTTTTTCCTGCTTTTGTCATCCGGTAATTCTCTTCCATTATTCCTCCTTATGCTCCTTTTTATTTTCATCTGCCGTTTGATCCAGGAAAATACCAAGTTTCCTTATGGCAATGAAACCTGTGACAATGGCAATCCCAAAAGCCATTCCCAGTGCAACCGTTTCCATTATACCACCTCCGCGCTCTTCTATATATGGAAACATTTCTGCATATCTTTATTCTTTCCCAGCACCAGTATGGCATCCCCTTCGGCAAAGCAGGTATCGGGCGTTACGGTGAGTTCCAGCTTTTCATTTCTCTTTAATGCCATAATGTTGATATTATATTTCTTTCGGATATTGATCTCTCCCACTGTTCTTCCGATCCATTCGTTCGGAGCAGCAACCTCAAAAATTGCATAATCATTATCTAGTTCTATGTAGTCAAAAAGATGATCGGAGCTGTAGCGGATTGCCGTCCAGGTAGCAAGCTGTTTTTCCGGATAGACAATTTCATCTGCGCCGTTCCTTAAAAGGAATTTTGCCTGGACATCTCTGGCTGCTCTCGACACCACCATTTTTGCTCCCAGCTCCTTTAGGAGAGAAGTGGTTTCCAGTGAACTCTGAAAGTCATTTCCGATAGCCACAATACAGACATCATAATTTCCAACGCCAAGAGAGCTTAAGAATGCTTCGTTCATGCTGTCCCCGATCTGGGCATTTGTCACATAAGGCAATATCTCTTCCACTCTCTCTTCTTTTTTGTCAATGGCCATCACCTCATGGTGCAGTTCATGCAGCTTCATTGCGATATGTTTTCCAAATCTCCCCAGTCCGATCAGTAAAATTGTTTTCATTTCCCTATCATCCTTTCTCTCTAGCCCACTGTGATTTTTTCCTTCGGAAGCCTTGCCATAGTTCCTGTCTTTTCTGAAAATGCCGCAAACACAAGGGTAAGGCCGCCCACTCTTCCAAAAAACATGAGATCGATCAGTATCAGTCTTGATATGGTTCCAAGCTCCGGTGTGATTCCCAGTGTCAGCCCCACCGTACCGATGGCGGAAGCTGTTTCAAACAGGCAGGTCAGCACCGGCAAATCCTCCAGACAGCTGATGATGAGACCTCCCGTAATGAACAGGGCAAAATACATCAGCAGAATGGCGGCTGCACTCCTTATGGTATTGTCCTCGATTCTCCTACCAAAGCATTCGGAATCCTCTTTTCTCCGAAATACCGCAAACAGCGTGACAAAAAGAACCGCTATGGTTGTTGTTTTCATACCTCCTGCCGTGGAGCCGGGTGATCCTCCGATGAGCATCAGAAGAATCAGCAGCGTCTGTCCCGCCTCACTAAACAGTGTCAGATCTACCGTATTAAAGCCCGCCGTTCTTGGAGTCACCGCCTGGAACAAAGCACACAAAGCCTTCTGTCCCACCGACATCTCTCCAAAAGCCGATCTTCCGAATTCACCGAAAAAGAAAATCAGAAACGGGAAGAGGATCAGGAGGAAGGTCATAAGCAAAATAACCTTGCTCTGCATACGGTACTTTTTGAAGTGGATTCCTTTCCACCTGATGTCATCCCAGGTCAGAAAGCCGATACCGCCTGTCACGATCAGCACAAGAATGACTCCGCATATAAGGCCATTTCCCGCATAACCGGTAAGAGAGGAAAACTCGCCCCTGCTTCCCATCAAATCAAAGCCGGCATTGCAGAAAGCAGATATGGAGTGAAACAGGGAATACCATAATCCCTTCGGAAATCCAAAGTCTTTTCCGAAAACAGGCAACATAAAAAGTGCACCTGCAAGCTCAATCAGAAGGGTTGCCTTCAGAATAAAGCCCGTCAGCCGCACAATACCGCCCACACTGGGTGCCGCAATCGCCTCCTGCATGGTACTTCTCTGCATCAGGCCGATCTTTTTGCCCGAAATGACGGCCATGGATACCGCAACCGTCACAACCCCCATGCCGCCGATCTGGATCATCAGAAGAATCACTGCCTGCCCAAAGAGAGACCAGTATCTTTGCGTGTCATGCACCACAAGTCCTGTCACGCAGGTTGCAGAGGTTGCCGTAAACAGGGCATCCGCAAAGGGAGTGACCTCTCCGCTCCTTGACGAAACAGGAAGCATCAGTAAAATACTTCCCGTCAATATGACAAGCAAAAACCCGGCAATAATAAGCTGGAATGAAGTTAATCTCTTTTTCCTGTACCGTAAAAATCCCATGACTTCCTGTCATCTCTCTTTATATGTCTTAATACAATCTTAATTATCCCTTCTTTCATTTAAAGTTTGTATTAAGAAAGCCGTGTTTCGTATTAAGAAAGTATAAAGATGGGTTTTAATGTCAAACAAAAAAGAAGCTTTCGCTTCTTTTTTGCTGTTCTTTGTTTCCCAAATCAATTCACAAAAATATCATCCAGTTCATTCAGAACATTATTCACATCAGTCACCACCACAACGGTATCTCCCGGCTGTATACTGCTGTTACCGTTTGGAATGATGATTTCCTTTCCTCTGATAATCGCAGCGATCAGAACACCCTTCCGCAGTTTAAACTCAGGTGACAGAAAAGGAATCTGTATTTTCCCGCAGCTGTCAGATACATCAAATGCGATAGCTTCCGCCTTGCCATCTGCAATGCGGTACAGTCTTCTGATCCGGCTGCGGTCAGAGCTTGCCAGATTTCGGATGACCGACATCAGTTCTTCCACGATGACGCTGCTGGGCGATACACACACATTCACATCCGTCTTCCGCAAAAGCTGTTCATATGCAATCTCATTGATCTTTGCAAGTACCTGTGTCACACCTTCCGAGTGGGCAAACAGCGATACCGCCAGATTCGTTCTGTCATCTCCGGTCATGGAAAGGCAGGCATCCATTTTCCGGATTCCTTCCTCCTTCAGTATCTGCGTATCTACTGCATCTCCGCATATTACCTGCATATTGGGGAACAGCTTTACAAGCTCGATACACCTTTCTTTGTTCTTCTCAAGGACCTTGACATTGTAGCCAAGTGGTTCCAGTTCCTTCGCAAGATAATATCCGCCCGTTCCGCCGCCAACCATGAGGACATCCTTGATACGCTTCTTTTTGATGTGCAGTTTCTGGTAAATTTCTCTCACGGATCCAAGGGAGGCAATAATCTCAAGTCTGTCTTCTGACAATATGGTAAGCTTTCCGTCAGGAATGATCATTTCCTTTTTTCTGTAGACAGCCACAACCAGCATGTCCGTATCAAAAAATTCTTTCACCTGAGGCAGGGCCATGCCGGAAAGGGGACTGTTCTCCTCCACCTTAAGTTCCACAATCACGGCTTTTTTCTCAAAAAAGGCTTCTGTTCTGAGGGAGCCGGAAAGTTCGATATTCCACAGCATTTCTTTTGCCGCTTCCTTGTCCGGATTGAGCAGTCTGTCTATTCCGTACTCCTCCATGATATAGCTCTGGTCCTGATCAAATTCCGGCTGATGGATTCTGGCAGATACATCCAGTGTTCCCAGCTTTTTGGCCGTCATACAGGAAAGAATATTCAATTCATCGTTTGGTGTCAGCGCAACCAGCATATCTGCATTTTCTGCTCCTGCCTGGGCCAGAATCCTGCGGGAGCCACCGCTTCCCACCACACCGTTTACATTATATTTTTCCGTAATCTTCTCTACCACTTCCTTATTGCTGTCCACCACCACTACATCGTAATGCTCCTTCGATATCACTTCAGTGAGCAGTCTGCCGGTCTGTCCCAATCCTACAACAATGATCTTCATATCTATTTCCTGTTCCTTTCTGCCTTCATTCTCTGATTCTTTTTATCCTCTATCGACCTGTATACCCGTTTCGTCGTCAATCCCTGAACGAGCACGGTAAAGAAGATTGTGATGTAGGCTGCATTTACCACGATCAGATAAATGTCAGCCGTCAGAAACTCTGCGGTCCCAAGGGCCAGTGCCAGCGATAAGCCCCCTTTTAACGCACTCCAGGTCATCAGCATGGAAAATTCTCTTTTGCTGTAATTTCCGGGCATTCGACTCTTCTCCATGAAAAACGTACAGCTTCTCACGCCCGCATATCGGGAGAGGAGCACCGTCACGATTACAGCCGGGACTAAAATAAGGAAAAATCTGCTTGCCTGCGCATTCATCACCGACAGGCCGAGAAGTATAAATAACACTGCATTCAAAATGCCATCTACCACTTCCCAAAAATCGTCATATAAATTGTCAGGATCCTGAACTATCAGCTTTCTGGCAGCCCGGCTTCTCATGTAAGCAAAGCACATACCACAGACCACGGAAGCAATCACTCCCGAGAATCCCAAATGCTCACATATCACATAAACCAGCATCACATCCGTCAGGCTGATCAGAATATGTTTGACCGGATCCCCGGTAAGCTTCAGAAGAGAAAAGAGCAGAAACGACACAACGACCGCAACAAAAATAGCACCGAACAGTTCTTTTCCCATGATGTAGAAAAAATTTCCTCCTTTTTGCCGGGAGAGAATTCCTTTTACAAACAAAAACAATGCGACACCTGTCCCGTCATTGAACAGGGATTCGCATTCTATCACAGACGTCACGTTTTTGGACATGCCGAGTTTATTTAAGATACCTGTGGCAGCAATCGGGTCAGTAGGGGAAACGATACATCCCAGCAAAATACAGGTCCACAGGTCCATATTCATATGAAAAATAAAAGAGACCACAAAAAAAATAAGTCCGTAAACCGCTGAGGACACTACGGTACCAAGAAGCGCTAGCAGACCGATGGGACGTATATTCTGTTTAAACTTGGTTACAGACACCCGGCTGGAACCAGCAAACAGCATAAAGCACAGCACACCATCCAAAAGATAGGCGGCAAAATTAAAGTGATTACGCCCCCGTAGCGCCGATGCCACAGCGGAAGCGCCCGGTATCTGTCCCAGAATAATAACAAGAATACTGATTCCCAGTGAAAAGATAATCAGAACAATATCGCTCTGTATATGCAGCCATTTTTCATTTACAGCGCCCACCACTACAATCAGAAGTGCAACTACCGCAAAATAGGAAAGTACACTCATATCCTTTTTCTCCTCCAAGGCAATAACTTTGTCTATTTATTATAGCATTGTCTGTATGAAAAAGGTATTAGCAAATCGCTTGTCAAATAAAGATTTCATAAATCAACCAAGTTTCAGATTATCAGCTATTTGCTGTAATTGATTTATGTGTTTTTCAAAAAAAATCTTATACCCCTTACAAAAATAGTTTTTGTAGGTGCCATCAGCCTGCAATACCCTGTTTCGCTGACAGCCATTACGACATAAAAAGCGATAGTCACATCTTTGGCATTCTTCGGAAACCATTTGGGATGTCTCCCGAAACTGAAGCTCAGCCCTTTTTTCATCCATCTGTCCAATGGTATTTACATTAAAATTTCCAAGGCTGTACTCATCCAGCATATAGAAGTCACAGGGATACACACTTCCGTCCGCCTCAACAACATATTGTATTCCACAAATTCCCTGATGCTCACAAGCCTCCGGTAAAAATCCCAAAAGAATTCCTATGTAATTTTCAAACTAACGAATATAGGGCTGCTGTCCTTTTTTATAATCAGCAAACCAGCTTTCGAAAAGCTCCGATAAAAATTTTCCATATAGTTCAGAAGTCAGGGAATAGGGATATTTCCCTTTATCCTCATACAGTGGATCCATGCAGGCAATATACTGCTGAAAATCCCAGCCTTTTTTCTTATAATCAGCATAAATTTTTTTGATGTTTCCCGCGACCTCTTTGTGGATCACTGTCAGAATATTGTATTCTACTCCAAACCGGTCCATCATCTCACATGCCTCGGCGATCTTTTTGTAGGTGGCTTCTCCACTTGGCAATTTACGGTAGCGGTTATGTATCTCTTCAGTCCCATCAACAGAAATACCAATCAGAAAATGATTCTCCCTGAAAAATTCACACCACTTCTCTGTCATGTTTGTGCCGTTCGTCTGAAAGGCAAAATGAACAGGAATCCGTTTGCGGTTGTAATGATTGACATACTCCACAAATTTCTTAAAAAAATCCAATCCGGCCAGGGAAGGTTCTCCTCCCTGAAAAGTGAAGAAGCACGTTCCGTCAGTATGTAAAATCGTCTTTCTGACCACATTTCTTAAAGTTTCCTCTGACATTCTGCCGTAGGACTTCTGTCTCCTTTTTTCCTGCTCATCACAGTAGAAGCAGTAATCACATTTCATATTGCAAAGGCCTGACACAGGCTTGATCATAACACTGATGTTTTTCATCTTATTCCAGTGACCCCTCGGATTTTTTTCGATTTGCCCCCTCGACCGGCATTCCCGTTGCATAGTCCAGACGCTTTGGCTCATATTCCTCATCCATTCTCTGCCTTGTATAACCGGTATAACTCCAGGTTGCAGGTGCTGCATCCTTTCTCCATGGACGTCTTTCCCATCGATAACTTCGAAATGGATCTCTTGTCCTGTTCATCCAGTCCAAAATTTCTTCATGAAGTCGCTTTTTGTCTTCATAAAACTCATCAGAACCGATCAGATTATGCATTTCATACGGATCATTTAAGGTATCATAAAATTCATCAATATCTTCCAGCAAATGAACAACCAGCTTAAATCTTCCGTCAAAAGCTCCTCGCATCATCTGCAATCCTCCAAAACCGTCCAATTCCTGCTCATACCTCGTAAATTCTGTAAAAACGCAGGAATTGATCCTGTTCTCGGGATTCTTGAATGCCGGGAGCAAACTTTTCCCCTCTAACAATTTTGGAATAGGTAGTCCCATATACTCCATAATTGTAGGAGCAAGATCAATGTGACTTACAGGCTGATCATCCACAAGATTTTTCCCGATTTCAATTCCACTCACAATAAACGGAATACATGCCACTTCCTTATACATCACCGCGCCCTTACTGTTTAAACAATGACTCTCACAGGCTTCTCCGTGATCAGAAGTATAAATAATCATGGCATCCGGTGCATTCTTTCGCACGGTATTGATGACACGCCCTATTTCCGTATCAATAAACGCATTGCATCCCAGAAGTCCTGCGATGGCAATTTGTATCTCATCCCGATCAGTTTTCAGATTATCTCCTGCCCAGATTTTCTGATACTCCGGTTTTCCCTCCAATGTATCCCATACATTAGGTGCTTTCGGAAATTCATAATCCTTAAACATGGATGCATAAGGTTCCGGACAGAGACTGGGATCATGAGGTTCATCAAAGGATACAGTCAAAAAGAAATCCTCATCTTTGTTCTTCTCCACAAAATTAACGGCACGATCCGCACAGCGATGTCCATAGGTAAAATCAGCACTGATTCCCAGTTCTCTGGTAGACCCTTTCCTTGACAATCTGCGTTCTTCCTCAGTCAGTTCCTCGAGATAACATCTCATATCATACCAATATTCAGGATCCCATCCTTCGGGGCATCTTCCCAGTCCGAAATAATCTCCCCCATCCAAGTGCCACTTCCCGATAAATGCACAGTGAATGCCATTGTCCGTGAGACGCTGTCCTATCGTTTTATTATTTGCTCCCAGAGCCAGACCATTGGCAAAGCTGCCGTTCGAGTGAGGATACATTCCCGTAAACATAGCCGATCTCGCCGGTCCACAAACGGGCTGACAGGTATATGCGTTGGTATATCTGATTCCCTCTTCTGCAAGCCTGTCCAGATTAGGTGTGTTCATCGCCGGATTGCCGTAGCATCCAACCATATCCTGCCTGGTTGTGTCTGTCATGATAAGTACTATTTGTTTTTTCATAAGCCCATGGTCTTCCTTTCCAATCGATTTACAAAATCATTTCAATTAATACTATACTATTTATTGATTTATGTGTAAAATGATAAATATTGATATTTGTCATAACCAATATGGTATGATAAATATCAGAATATAACTATCTGAAAGCTAAGGAGACATATCACCATGACATTACGACACATGAAAATATTTGTTGTGGTCTATCAGGAGATGAATATAACAAAGGCTGCCGGAATCCTGCACATGACACAACCGGCAGTGACCCGTGCCATTCAGGAAATGGAATATCATTACGGAATTCAGCTTTTTGAACGGTTGAATCATAAATTATATAAAACAAGATTGAGCGACGAATTCTATTCTTATGCATTACATATGACGGATTCCTTTGATCTGATGGAGAAAAGATTTAAAGATCAGGATAAGCTGGGATTTTTGCGTGTTGGCGCAAGTATAACACTTGGAAATCATCTGATGCCAAAAGCGCTATGCCGGCTGAAGGAAGAAGATTCTTCTTTTGAAATCAAAGTAATGGTATCAAACGGCGAATCATTGCAAAGAGCACTTCTCGACAACAAGATTGATCTGGCCTTTATTGAAGGTAATTTTTCTTCTGATTATCTCTGTTCAGAACCCTTTATGAAGGATAGACTTGTGTTAATCATGTCACCCGGATATGAACTTTATCAGAAGGAAAAGATTTATTTAAGGGACTTAATTGCCTGTCCTCTGTTGCTCAGAGAAAAAGGAAGTGCCGGTCGCAACTTTGTTGATCATATCTTTGAGAGTCATGATTTAGTGCTAAATCCAATTTGGGAAAGTACCAGTACAGAGGCACTTGTCAAGGCGGTTGAGTCAGGACTTGGGATTTCCCTGCTTCCTGAACAGTTGGTAAAAGATAGTCTTTTATCAGGACGAATCGTTTCCCGTGATGTGGAAAAGGAATCGTTTGAAAGAACCAATTACATTTTATGGCATAAAAATAAATATCTTACTCCATCCATCAACCATTTTATCAGTATATGCAGGGAGCTATCCGAAGAATTATAAAAAGCAGGTATTTCAAAACCTGCTCTTTATCAAATACTATTACATTTTGACATATTGCTTGTAGATTTCCTCTACAGCAAATTCATCAACCAGCATTCCCAATACCTTCGACCGATATTTTCTAGGGAACTCCTCAAGGACATGATTTTTTATTTTAAATATTTCTCATAAATCCCCTCTATATCATCCGTTCCTGCATCCTTGATTGCGGCATAGATTTTTCCGATGGTTTCTGCGTCTTCCTCCAGCATTTCTGCTGTTTCTTCCACGGTAAGACCCTTCTGATACTTCTTGCAAGTCAACTGAATCAGTTTTTGCATTTCGCCGGCTGTTCTTCCCTGCTTGAATCCTTGCCTAAGTCCCTGTTCAAGTCCTTGCTTAAGTCCATTCGCCATACCATTTGCCGTTGCATCCCGCTTTGTCAGCTCAAGCCGCCTCTCGAATGTATAATCCAGTGTCATTACCTTCACCACCTCATCCCTGCGCTCTGTCAGAAACTCCTTTAGCACATTCTCTTCCATACATCTGTCAATTGCCCGGTTGATTGCCCTCTCAAGATCCTTTGAATCCTTCTCCTCCTCGAGATAACCTCGCACATAGTCCACAAAGATCATATATTCCCGAAGGAAAGGGCATCTGCTTTTCAGGCTTTCATTCTTTCCGGAGTTGATGTTGTAAACCGTACATTTTAATTCCAGCTCCGGGTCCTCCAAAGGACGCTCAAACGCATCCGAAAGCTTCAGTTCATACTGCTCCGGCTGTTCCTCTTCTCCGTTATAAAACACCGCAAACTTCGGTGTCGGCAGCTTGATATGCTCCCTGCTCACCATACCCGGATCCGTGTAAGCAGACCCGTTCATTGCATTGTAGAGTTCCAGAGCGTTTACCGGATCCTCCATAAGCATACTAAATACATCACTTTTGTACTCTCTGTTTCCTGTCATGGTTCCTCCTTTGGTTCAGGAACCTCTGACCTCACGGTTCCTGCTTTCATAAAATAATAATTGGGATTAAAAGCATGAATTTCCGTGAATAATTGAATGATATACTAAAGTTTTAGATAAGCGTGCAGTCCCTCATGACCACGCCTGATATGAAAATCTGCTTTTGTATAAAACAGTATAAAAAGTAACGTTATTTTTGTCAACAGACAGAAAAATTCCTACTGGCAACTTGCACAATACAACATCTTGTGCTTTTCATACTAATAATAATTTTCAAGCAACAATATATCGATTTTTTTCTCGTTTTAACCCTTTAATTTTCTACATCCCTAAATTTGATCGCAATGTCATAATATAAAATATTAAATTTTTTTCTTCTTATAAAAAGCGGATGAGCAAACTGCCCATCCGCCTTTTTTCTACTACTTATTAAAAATCTAAAACATCTTATGCAAAAGGATTCTCAGACTTATAAAGCATTCCCTTAGGCTGATTGAATCCGATCTCGTCAAGCTCTACGCCGATATACTTAAGTACTTCAAACAGAGCCTTTCCGTAGTGACCAAACATAACAGCGCCGTGATGAGGATAGTTGCCCTCGATCAAAACGTGGCGATAGAATCTGCCCATCTCAGGAATTGCGAATACACCGATACCGCCGAAGGACTTGGTTGCAACAGGAAGTACTTCACCCTGAGCGATGTAAGCGCGCAGCTTGTTATCTGCTGTGGACTGTAAACGATAGAAGGTGATCTCACCGGGAGCAATATCTCCTTCCAGGGTTCCGTTTGTTACCTCTTCGGGAAGCGCTCTCGCCATGATCATCTGATTCTTCATGCTGCAGAAAGCAAGCTTCTTGGAGTTGGTATTTCCGCAGTGGAATCCCATGAAGGTATCCTGATGGGTATAATCGAATTTGCCCTTAATGGACTCCTCATACATATCATCGGGAACAGTGTTGTTGATATCAAGCAGCGTAACGATATCGTTGCTGATTGCAGTTCCGATAAACTCACTTAAGCAGCCGTAAATATCAACCTCGCAGGATACCGGGATACCCATACCGGTAAGACGGCTGTTTACATAGCAGGGAACAAAACCAAATTGTGTCTGGAATGCAGGCCAGCACTTTCCTGCGATTGCAACGTATTTGCGATATCCCTTGTGAGCTTCCACCCAGTCAAGCAGGGTAAGCTCATACTGAGCCAGCTTGCTTAAGATTTCAGGCTTCTGATTGCCTGCGCCGAGCTCCTCTTCCATTTCCTTAATCTTTGCCGGGATTCTCTCGTCGCCTGCATGCTTATTAAATGCTTCAAATAAGTCAAGCTCTGAGTTCTCTTCGATTTCAACACCTAAATTGTAAAGCTGCTTGATAGGTGCATTACATGCAAGGAAGTTGAGCGGTCTGGGACCAAAGCTGATGATCTTCAGGTCTTTCAGAGCAACGATTGCTCTGGCAATGGGAACGAACTCGTTGATCATTGTTGCACACTCTGCAGCGGTTCCTACGGGATACTCAGGGATATATGCCTTGATGTTTCTCAGCTTTAAGTTGTAGCTTGCGTTCAGCATACCGCAGTAAGCATCACCACGTCCGCCAATAAGGTCGTTCTGGCTTTCCTCGGATGCTGCGATAAACATAGCCGGTCCGTCAAAGTGCTTTGCAAGTAATGTCTCAGCAATTTCAGGTCCAAAGTTTCCAAGATATACACAGAGAGCATTGCAGCCTGCCTTCTTGATATCCTCAAGAGCCTGCACCATATGGATCTCGCTCTCTACGATACAGATAGGACACTCATAGATATCCTCTGCATCATATTTTGCCTTGTAAGCTTCTACAAGCGCTTTTCTTCTGTTAACGGACAGAGATTCCGGGAAACAGTCACGGCTTACAGCCACGATTCCGATTTTTACTTTTGGTAAATTGTTCATTTGAAACATCCTCCTTAAAAAATGTGTGTTTAGTAGTTATTTGTTATCATGATGCCCGCATCACAGAATCCTTTATATACTATTTCATAATGCTCAAAAATCAATTTATGGCGATTTGAGCACTGCGGAACTGAGACTCATAAAAACGTGGAAGCCTTTGCTGAACACGTTTTTATTTTTGAGGCTCATTGGAGCGTACAGTGCGCATGAGCCATCAATTGATTTCTTGTGTTTTATGATCAGTATTTATTCTTTTTGCATGGCATCTTATTATTCATTGATATTGAGGTTCTTCCCCACAAGTCCCATAGGACTTCCTTCCGGCAATCCTCCTTCGGGATGACCGAGAAGCCATTTGTTCTTTGCTGTCAGGTGGGCATCTTCACCGCCCTCATGCTTTGCCTCAAGCTCAAGATTGGTTCCCTTGGGCAGAACAACCACTACCTTAAAGCCTGCACCGTCCACTCCGCAGGGTGCATAGTGAAGTGTCGTTGCATAAACCTCCACTGCCGTTCCTGCAGGAACCAAAAATGCTTCCACCTTAGAGGTGTCATAGGTAAAGTCATCGGTGATATCCTGCTGGCAACCCAGCATCAGAATGGCATCGGTAGCTGCCACATTGATCTCTGAGCTTCTGTGATACTCAAGGGCATTTAACATACAGTTATGTCCGTTGCAGTATCCAACCTGAACAGCCAGTTCTCCGTATGTCTTGTCTGTCAGCTCCTTCATGACGGGAAGTGCCTCGAGAGCTGCATCTCCCGGCACATAAACCACATCATCGGGACAGGGCGTTTCGTCCATTGCCTTTACAAGTTCTGTGAAATCAACGTTCTTTACGACTCTGCCATATTTCCTGAATTTTTCATCCGTTACACTGTAAACCTTCATCTTATTCTCCCTTCTTGGTTTTTATGCGATTGATACCCGCTTACTGCCGGGTGCTTTACTTAATGATATCAAACAGCGGCTTGCAGGCAGGATAAATCTGCTTAAACTGCTGATAGCGTTCTTCATATTTTGCCACCAGTTCCGGCTCCGGCTCCACTGTGTCAATGATCTTTACAATCTTCGCTGCCGCTTCCTCCACACTTGCATATTCACCGCAGGCAACCGCTGCCAGCATGGCGCCTCCGAGTGCAGGTCCTTCTTCGCTCTCGATCACATCCACCTTCAGGTTTAAGATGTTGGCAATCATCTTTTTCCAGAGAGGACTCTTGGCACCGCCACCGCAGATCTTGGTTCTCTCTATCTTGATTCCAAGGGATTTTGCAACCTCGAAGGAATCACGGAGTGCAAAAGCAACGCCCTCGAGAACAGCCTGGGTCATATCTGCTCTGCTGGTATCCATGGTCATGCCGATAAAGGTACCTCTGGCATTGGGATTGTTGTGAGGGGAGCGCTCTCCCATCAGATAAGGCAGGAAGTATACATGGTTCTCGCCAAGCTTTTCAATTCCCTTCTGTTCCTCACTGTATTTGTCCGTTCCGATGATTTCTTCCATCCACCACTTGTTGCAGGAAGCTGCGCTGAGCATACATCCCATCAAATGATAATGGCCGTCTGCGTGAGCAAAAGCATGGAGCGCATTGTTCTTATCCACACCAAAATTCTTAGAAGAAATAAAAATCGTTCCGCTGGTACCGAGAGAAATATTGCACATACCGTCTCCAACCGTACCGGTTCCCACTGCAGCTGCCGCATTGTCGCCTGCGCCTGCCGCCACCTTGACAGTTTCCGGAATACCAAGCTCTGCTGCGATCTCCTTTGTCACCGTACCAACACATTCATAGCTCTCATAGAGCTTCGGAAGCATCTCTTCCCTGATGCCGCAGATCTCGCACATTTCCTTTGACCAACAGCGGTTTTTTACATCCATAAGCAGCATACCGGAAGCATCGGAAACATCGGTGCAGTTTACCCCTGTAAGCTTGTATGCGATATAATCCTTGGGAAGCATGATCTTCACGATCTTCGCAAAGTTCTCGGGCTCCTTATTCTTTACCCAGAGAATTTTGGGCGCCGTAAATCCCGTAAAGGAAATGTTGGCAGTGTACTCGGAAAGCTTATCCTTGCCGATCACATTGTTGAGATAATCGCATTCCTCGTAAGTTCTTCCGTCGTTCCAGAGAATAGCAGGACGAATCACATTGTCGTCCTTATCCAGAATGACAAGTCCGTGCATCTGCCCGCCGAAACTGATGCCCGCAATCTTTGACTTGTCTGCCTCTGCAATCAGCTCCTTCATACCGGCGATTACCTGAGTGTACCAGTCCTCTGGCTTTTGTTCTGACCAGCCGGGATGGGGAAAATAGAGCGGATATTCTTTGGAAACGATCTTCTGAATCTTTCCTTCCCCGTCCATCAGCAGCAATTTTACTGCACTGGTTCCTAAATCAATACCTATGTATAACATCATAACCCTCCTTATATAGAATAGTTTATTTAAAATCCTGTATGTTTTCCTGCATGATGACCTCAAGCTTGGAGTAGCGTTTCTTCTCCTCCTTGCGCTTTCCGTAACACATTTCATCAAACAAGATTTTGACCGCAAGATAAGCCTGCTGATTCAGATCCTGATAAATCACCGCATCGATGGTGGAATCCTGCACATAACCTCTGATCTCATCAAAGAGGTCAAAGCCCACCAGTCGGATATCTTTGCGTCCAAGATCGTTCAGCACCTTACCGATCACATCCGGTCTGTAAGTCAGATCATAAATTCCTTTTAGTTCTTTTTCGCTCCTGATGCAGCCTTCTGTTGCTTCGTAAATCTCCTTTTCCTCCATCAAACCATATGCCACGGGAAGAACTTCCACCTCCGGGTATTCTCTGATCTTATCCTGAAAACCCCGAATTCTGGAAACCACATCCCGATTGGTCTGATACTCCGGCGTCACAGGTACAAATACCTTGCCGCCATCAGGGAGCATCTTTCCAAGGAGTTCCGCTGCCAGCCTTCCGCTTCTGTAATAATCCACACCGACATAATAACTGTCTTCCCATTTCTCCACATCGCGGCTGAGCAACACCACCAGGCAATCCTTTACTCTTAACTTTTCAAGGATCTCCCGAATCACCTCTTCATGGGAATAGGCAAGAATAAAACTGGTTACACCCTGCTCCAGCATTTCCTCCACAGAGGAAAGCTGCTCCTGTGGATTTTCCACATCAAACTCAGAGATCAGGAGGGAGAGCCCGTCATCGCCGAATTCCTTAATCGCCCTTTTCAAACCCTTACCCACTTCTGTGGAAAAGTAGTTGGCACTCTTCGACCGAAACCCCACATAACCGATGGTATAATGCCTGTTCATGGCAAGGTTTCTGGCGTTTCTGTTCTGTACATAGTGATACTTTTCAAGTGCTTCGTTAACAATGCGGCAGGTCTCTTCACTGACATTTCCCTTATTTTTGAGCACTTTGTATATTGTTGTGCGGGATATTCCTATTTCTTTGGCGATATCCTCCAATGTCATTCGTGATAATTCTTCCATATTGTCCTCATCCAGCAGTTGTTAACACGTGTTAACTATATATTATCACCAAGTCTCATTCATGTCAATGCATTTTACATTCAACTTCCTTATATACACTACATTTATCAAGGAAAAGTTTTCCAGCATTTCACCTTCAAAAACTCGTGTATCACTTTCTCTTCCTCTCCTTCGTAATAGGCAACAAGAAGCCTTTTAAATTCCGGTACCTCCAGTTCAGGAATTACCAGAAGCCCTTGCCCATGCGCAATCAGAAAATGATTGGCAAATATGACTGATGCTCTTTTATTCCCATCCGTAAAAATCTGAGTCTTCATACAATACAAACACAGGTCAATCGCAACATCCACATCATCTTTTTCTTCCTGAGCAATTCTTCTAATATCTTCCATAACAACAGATTCTATCGGAATCGGCGGAACATAACGACAACCGCCGATTGTGACCGGAATTCCACGTATCCTGCCACCATCAACAAAAAATCCTTCGTTCACCAGTTTCGCGATATGGCACAACAGATAATAATTTGATTCACTTTGAATGACATCCTGATCCAGAATAAATTCCCATGCATGCTTCAAATTCAGAATTTTTTGTATATCTGTTGCCGTCATTCCGGAAACTTTTCCGTTTTCAAGTATATCTTCTGTCTGTGGAAACGATGTTGCCACTCCTTCCAATACTGCCTGATCATATATATTAGCCTTCATATTAGCTCTTGCAAAATCCAGATTTTGAATCACTCTCTGAGACAATTCATTTCCTTCATATCCCAGAGCCGCCAGGCTTTTATCCACATGCCTTATTTTCTTTTTGATCTCCCGCGCTTCTTTCGCATTTTTTAGCAGTAACTGGTACAGTTCTTCCGAATAAATATCAACATATGTTGATGTCAGTCTGCTTCCCACCCGCTTCCGTATATAGAGATATTTATTTCCACCTTGCTCTTTTATTTCTGGTGACCCGTCATAGGGAAGTAAATTTAGTCTTGCCTGACAATCTGCTTTCTGCTGCAATAATTCCTGTATCTCATTAAAAGTATTACTCATTATGACTTCTCACCTTTCTTAGGGAACTTTTTTATTTACATATTATTATAATGTTCCCTATTTTTCAAGAAACACTTAAGAGATTTGTAAATTGAATATATAATCGTATCATCACATTCTTTTTACAATTTCTTCTCATAACACCACCAGTCTTCTCCATACATCCTGCACTCTCCCACCACGTCAAAGTGCAGCTTATCATAGGAGCGGATTGCCTTCCGGTTTGTCTTGCAAACCAGAAAATGCACACTTTTCTTGCCCTGATGGCGCAGCTCCTCCATGCCATATTGCAAAAGCAGCCTGGCGATTCCCTGATTCTGATATTCCGGCTTTACACCGAGCCTTGATAGTTCAGCAGAGGGCTGAAGCCCCCTGCTCCAGCAGGGAAGTTTTTCCACCGTTTCGTCCTGATCGATGGAGATGACACCCACGATTTCTCCTTCCGGACTGCGCAGACAGAACAGATCATCTCTGGAAAGATCGCCCTCAATATCGGTCTCACAGGGATAATCCTCTGTCCAGGTGCAGAACTCACTTCCCACTACGCTGCGATATAGCGAAAGAATCTCGTTTTTATCCTTCTCCCCTGCTCTTTCAAATTTTAATAAATTATGTTTTATATCCTTCATCAACGATGCCTTTTCGATATTTTTTGCACCTTAATCCCACACCTGATCTTACATTCGGAAATGCTCCATACTTCCAGCCAGTTCACTGGCAATTTCCTTTAATCTCCCGGCGCTTTCTTCTACCTGTTCAAAGCTGCCGATCACTTCCCCTGTTGTCTCATTAGTTTCACAGGTCGTCTGCTCATTTTGTCTTGCGATTTCAGAAAGATCATCCACTGTCTGCACAATTTGATTTCTGGAGATCTCAAGTTCCTTCGCGGCATTTCCAATCTGTCCGATACTCTTAAGAGAGACGTCAATCCCTTTCGTAACCTCTCCTACAATTTCTTCCGTATGAAGCATATTTTCATTTTGCTCATCTATGATCTTTTGCACATACTGCATGGTGGAAACTGCTTTATCGGAATCTTCTATCAGTTTTGCAATCACTTCCTCGATCTCACTGCTGGATTGATTGGATTGCTCTGCCAGCTTCTGAATCTGTGCTGCCACCACAGCAAAGCCCCGCCCGCTTTCTCCGGCTCTGGCGGCCTCAATACTGGCATTTAAGGAGAGCAGATTTGTTTCCTCAGCAATATCAGCGATAATGGACGCTGCCTCCCGTATCTTTTGCGCGGAACTGTTGGTCTGATTGGTCTGCTCTGTAATCAGTGCCACAGACTTCTGCACTTCATCATTAATGCTTTGCAGCTCTTTCATGGTCTTTGCCGCACTTTCACTTGAGTTCTGCATCCAGGCTGCATTTTCATTGAGTACATTGACTTCCCGGGCTGTTCGGGAAATCTTCTCTCCCATATCCGTTACATTTTCCGAAGCGCTCTGAGAACTCTTTGCCTGTCTGGCCGCACTGTCTGTGATGATATTTACCGCATTTCCCACACCATGCATGGCTGCTGTTGTTTCCCTTGCAGTGGTTCCCAGTTTTTCAGAGGCTGCCAGGATTTCACTTACGTTCGCAGTAATCTGCGTAATAATATTCACCAACTCATTTTTCAGTAATTGCAATGCTCTGGACAGATCCCCGATCTCATCCTTTCTGCGAAGCAGTCGGGCATTCACTTCCACTCCAATTTCACCTTTTGCCACGGTTTCCACCAGACCGATACTCTGCTTCAGATCTCTGGTTAGTGACCCCGCGATCAGCACTGCCATAATGCTGCAGAGGATCATAACCGCTGCAATCGCAATGATGATGGTATAAATAATCTGATTGACGGCTTTATCCTTTACCGCTTTATTAGCACCGGCGAAGACCATTCCGATGGGTGCATCATTTCCCTTCTGATACACCGGCACATAATATCCATAATTCATGGTTCCGTCAAGCGATACCGACTGGCTGAAATATTCCTCACCCTGTTTCAACACTTTGTCAGCCACGATGCTGCCTGCCGGCGATCCTAAAATACGTTCTCCGTTTTCATCCAGTGCCGATGTCATGATACGTTTATCCCCATAAAAGAAGGTAACATCCATACCGGAATTTTCTTTGATACTGTCCACAAGGCTCTCTGACTTGGAAATATTGTATCCACCCTTCCAGATATCTCCGTTTGCGGCTTCTATGTAATCTCCCGCATTCTGATCGTAAGCCGCAAGTGCCGTAGACGCTGTTCCCTTAAGAGATTCTCTTATCTCACCAAGCAGGGAGCTTTTCACCGTTGTCAGCGTAATACCTATGATCAGCAGTCCCAATAATAAAACAGGGACAACTGCCAGAGAGACAATCTTTTTCTTTAAATTCCACTTCATCTTCAGTCCTCCCTATTCCACTATTTCCACATTTTTGTAGTACCAGTTGATTCCGCCTGTGATTGTGGCATCATCCAGTGTTCCGCCGGCCCCGCCGATGATTTCTCCCGTATTGGTCTCCAGTTCTCCGTCGAAAACATTAAATTCACCGGTAAGCATCTTATTTTTCATTTCGTCTACCTTCTCCTGTGTTCCCTCGGCACAGAAATCCGCCAACGAAGTAATGTTAACAAGGCCATCCGCCAGTCCGCCATAATAGTTGGTACCATCCCATGTTCCGTCAATCAGACTCTGAACAGCGGCCGTATAATAGGCACTCCAGTTCCAGATTACACTGCACAGGCAGGAATCAGGCGTTTCCTTGCTCATGTCCGAATTATAGCCGATTCCGTATACGCCCTTTTCCTGGGCAAGTGTCTGCGGGTAAGGAGTATCACAGTGCTGTGCCATCACATCGCAGCCCATATCGAGGAGCGTTCTTGCCGCTGCTTCCTCTCCCTCCGGATCATACCAGCTGTTTGTGATCTTCACATATATTTTGGCATCCGGATTGACAGAAGCAATTCCGATTGCAAACGCATCTATCCCTCCGGTCACCTCAGAGTTTGAGGAATCCATTGCCGCTACATACCCGATCTTATTTGTTTCGGTCTGCATACCCGCTACGATGCCGCTTAAGTATCTTGCCTGATAAATTCTTCCAAAATAATTGTTAAAGTTTGTTCCGTTGCTCATGTAGCCTGTCCCATGAGAAAAATAAACATCCGGATATTTTTCTGCAAATTCCACCATCGGCTCCATATAACCCCAGCTTGTGCCAAATATGATATTACATCCCTCATCAACACACTCCTGCAGTGCTTTTTCTGTTGACTCTTTATCCTCAGCAACGTTCAGTTTCCGTATGATCTGATCGTCTGAAAGTCCCAGATTCGCCTGCATTCCCTGAATACCCAGATCATGGGTGTAAGTGTAACCGCTGCCCTCCGCCGGGTCTGTCAGATGCAACACTCCCACTTTAATCTCCTCTTTCGAAATTCCGACTGTTGCATCATCTGTCTCTTCTTCTGTTTCCTCGAAATCGTTCTCGCCCGCTTCAACTGTGGCCATCTCATATCCTGCATTGGTTGCATAGTCGTCAATTTGTTCTGTTTTTCCGCAACCGACACCGGCCAATAGAGCCAGCAGGAAAATCCCGCACAATATCCTCTTTTCTTTCATGAATTCATTCCTCTTTCTGTAAAAATGTTATAATCTGATTATATATGCAATCCTTACAAAAAGAAACCTCCAAATCATAGAATAATAAAAAGCAGCCGGATTTTGTTCCGGCTGCTTCCGATATTTCTCATCATTCAATTATTTTAAGGATATCCGCACTGATGAGAGCTCCCGCTTATCCCTCAAAAGGAACAACTGCTCCCTCATAGGTCTCCTCGATGAACTTCTTGATCTCATCAGATTTGAGAACATTTACAAGAGCCTTAACGCCTTCGTTCTCTTCATTGCCTTCCTTAACAGCGATAATATTAACATAAGTCTGCGCTGCAAGGGAATCGGATTCCTCTGTTGCAAGGGCATCTGTCTTTGCATTCAAGCCTGCGTCCAGTGCATAGTTACCGTTGATAACTGCGAAGGATACTTCACCGAGTACCTTGGGAACCTGAGCTGCTTCCAATTCAACAAACTCAATGTTGTGAGGGTTCTCTTTGATATCAAGAATGGTTGCATTGATACCTGCATCCTCATCAAGTGTGATCAGGTCATTGTCCTGAAGCAGAAGAAGTGCTCTTGCTTCGTTTGTGGTATCGTTGGGAACTGCAATGGTAGCTCCGTCGGAAATGTTCGCAAGATCACTTTCGGTTCCTGCATAAATTCCGAAAGGCTCATAGTGGATGCCGCCTACATTTACAAGGTGTGTTCCCTGTTCAGCATTGAAGCTTTCAAGGTAAGGAATATGCTGGAAGTAGTTTGCATCGATCTCGCCGGACTCTACAACATTGTTGGGCTGTACATAATCATCAAATACAGTAACCTGTAAATCATATCCCTGCTCTGCCAGTAAAGGTTTTGCAGCTTCGAGAATCTCTGCGTGAGGTACTGCTGTTGCTGCTACAGTGATCACCTGTAACTCACCTGTCTGTGCCTCTGCGTCTGTATCAGCTGCTTCTGTTGCTTCTGTAGCCTCCTCTGTGGTTTCTTCAGCAGTCTCTGTTTCTGCTGTTGTCTCTGCGCTGCCGCCGCAAGCTGTCAAAGTACCTGCGATCATGGCTGCTGTGAGAATAAGTGCTAATTTCTTTTTCATAAAATACTCCTCCTTTTGCAGTTTCCTGCATCTATTTATGATAAACCCCGTTGGGTATTATCCGTTTTTAACCGGTGATTCTCTTATCCAGTTTCTTGGATAATCTGGTTCCGATGATCTGCAGAACCTGCACGATCACTACCAGAATAATCACGGCTGCATACATCACATTCAGCTGATTTCTGTAATAACCGTACTGAATAGCGATATTACCAAGTCCGCCTCCTCCTACGACACCTGCCATAGCGGAATATCCGAGAATCGTTCCGAGAGCTATGGTGGCTCCCACGATGAGCGAGGTTCTCGCTTCTGCAAGAAGCACCTTGAAGATGATGGTAAAAAGGCCGGCTCCCATGCTCTGGGCTGCCTCAATCACTCCGTGATCCACTTCAAGAAGTGATGACTCTACCAGTCTTGCCACAAAGGGAGCTGCTGCCAGTGCCAGGGGCACGATCGTTGCAGCCGGTCCGTAGCTCTTACCCACGATCAGCTTGGTAAGGGGCATGATCGTAATGAGCAAAATCAAAAAGGGAACACTTCTTACAATATTGACTACAAAATCAAGAATCTTATATAACGTCTTACTGGGTCTTAATCCACCGGGCGCTGTCACCACGAGAATGACTCCGAGTGGCAGTCCGATCGCATAAGCGATCAGGGTGGAGATCAGCGTCATATAAATACTGATCCAGGTATTATCAAGTAACAAACTGATCCATTTACTATCCAACATAATTTTTCAGCTCCTCCACTTCCAGATTTCTTTCCTTCAGGTACTGGATCATCTTCTCGGCGGCAACAGTTTCCTCCGGCAATTGCAGAATCATCTGTCCATGTGCCACTCCACCAATGTCCTTTGTATCTGCAAGCAGAATATTGACAGGAGCCTTGCAGGCAAGCACCATATTGGCAATCACAGGTTCAAAGGAAGAATTGCTCTTAAACACGATTCTGATACAGCGCTTTCCCTGCATCTCTTCATATCTGTTTCCATCTCCCTGGAAAACCAGCTTCTTTGCCGCATCACTCTTTGGTCTTGAAAATACCTCTTCCACTGTTCCTGTCTCCGCAAGGGAACCGGAATCGATAATGGCTACATGCGTACAGATTTCCTGTACGACCGCCATCTCATGAGTGATGATCACTATGGTAATGCCATATTTTTCATTGATTTCCTTCAATAAAGCAAGTATGGATTTTGTGGTGGTAGGATCCAGTGCACTGGTAGCCTCATCGCAGAGAAGAATCTTGGGATTGTTGGCAAGCGCTCTTGCTATGGCTACTCTCTGCTTTTGACCTCCGGAAAGCTGGGCCGGATAAGCCTTTGCCTTTTCAGAAAGTCCTACGATTTCCAAAAGCTCCTTCGCACGTTTTCTGGCATCTCTCTTGGAAGATCCTGTAATCTCCAAAGGAAAACAGATATTGTCAAGCACGGTCCTCTGCATCAGCAGATTGAAATGCTGAAAGATCATGGCAATTTCTGTTCGTGTTTTTCGAAGTTCTCCTTCTTTCAGGGAAGCTAAATCCTTTCCCTCGATCAGCACGGTACCTGTGGTGGGACGTTCCAGGAAGTTAAGACATCTTACAAGGGTTGACTTTCCTGCACCGCTCATACCGATGATCCCGTAAATCTCTCCCTTATGGATATCAAGATTGATACCCTTCAGCGCCTCCACCTGATTGTCTTTTCCCACGAAGGTTTTGGTCACATCTTTTACCTGAATGATTGTTTCCATTTGTTCCATTCCTTCTTAATATAATACAAATCTCTTTTGACTCTCACAGAGTTGTATCATATCACAAACCACACGCTCTTGCAACCGATTACCAATTACTTTCCTTCCCGCGATTGTTGTTTTCCTATATTTCATACTTGTCTTATATGGATTGTATGATATCACCATATGCTGCCATTGTCAACACAAATTTTCAAAATTTTTTAGTGTATAGTCCACTGTACAAATTTTCTTTCTTTTGCTATACTAATCACATGATACTGGGATTAAGATGCTTCTTGAATCTTCTGTTTTGCCATAAGACATAAAATCAGTTGATGGCGATTTGGTGCACGGCGACAACCAAACGCCGGCACACTTTGTGAGCCGTCTTATTGGATGAGATTCACAAAAATGGGGAAGCCCATGCTGAACACATTTTTGATCTTTGAAGCTCATTGGAGCGCATCGTGCACATGAGCCATGAATTGATTTCTATTATACATTATGATAAATCAAGACTCCCAAGGCCTTTTCACCCTGACATTATCATGAACAATTTCTTAGAGGAGGTATTCCTTCATATGACAATCAAAAAAGCAGTAGTTTCTCTGGGCCATGATGCCCTTGGATATACAACCTTAGCACAGCTCGATGCAGTAAAGGTGACTGCAAAAGCACTGGCTGATCTTGTGGAAGCCGGCTACCAGCTCACCATCACTCACAGCAACGGTCCCCAGGTCAGCATGATCCACAAGGCGATGACCGAGCTTCGCCGTGTCTACATCGACTACACTCCCGCTCCCATGTGTGTATGTAACGCCATGAGCCAGGGCTACGTTGGATACGATATTCAGAATTCCTTAAAGGCTGAGCTCCTTAGCCGCGGTATCAGCAAGACGGTTTCCACCATATTGACACAGGTAACGGTTGACCCCTATGATGAAGCATTCTATGAACCTACCAAGCTGATTGGTCGTAACATGTCAGCGGAGGATGCCGAGATAGAAGTGAAGAAAGGCAATTATGTAAAAGAAGAACCGGGCAAAGGCTTTCGCCGTATCATTGCTGCCCCTAAGCCCATCGATATTGTAGAAATCGAAGCGATCAGAACCCTTGCCGATGCAGGACAGATCGTCATTGCCTGCGGCGGTGGCGGTATTCCGGTGATCGAACAGCAGCATGCTTTAAAGGGTGCATCCGCAGTCATCGAAAAAGATGCCATCGCAGGCAAGCTCGCCGGCGACTTAAAGGCAGACCAGTTAATCATTCTGACTTCGGTCCCCAATGTATACCGTAATTTCGGAAAAGAAAACCAGGAAGCAATCGCTTCCCTTACCGTTCCGGAGGCGGAAGAAATGATAAAAGAAGGACAATTTGGCGAAGGCACCATGCTCCCCAAGATTGAAGCAGCTATTTCTTATCTTTCCGCAAACAAAGACGGACGCGTTCTGATTACCTCTCTTGCAAAAGTGTCAGATGCGCTTAAAGAAAAGGCCGGAACCATTCTTACCGCATAACAGAAATTATTGAAAGCATAACTCTATTCATGATTTTGTAAACCACGTGGAACAAAAACGGACCGATCAGATACTGATCAGTCCGTTTTCTATTTTAATATATAACCCCTTTATCTTTATCCTTTCACAGCTCCCTGTGTCAAACCATCAACGATGTTGTTGGCAAAGCAGCAGTAAACAACAACCGTAGGAATGATTGCAAGGACGATAGCCGCAAACATCTGACAATAATTTGTGTTATATGGGCCTACAAACTTCGTTAAGGATACAGGAAGTGTCTTCTTTGCCTCTTTAGAGATAAATACCATAGCAAGTAACAATTCATTCCAGTTTGCCACAAAGGACATAAGCCCTGTAACCATGAAACCCGTTTTAGCAAGTGGTACTGCAACATGGGTGAACATTCTATATACAGAACATCCGTCGATACAGGCTGCTTCAAACAATTCTCTCGGAATGCCCTGGAAAAAGCCTACCAGAATATATATAGTGATTGGTAAAGAGAATGTTATGTAAGGAATAATAATACCCGTCAAAGTATTGCTCAAACCAATTTTCGAAAACTGAATAAACAAAGGAATCAATACGCAATGTACCGGAATCATCATACCGATCAGGAAATAAGTCATGGTAGCATTTGCTAATTTCCAGCGCAATATTGCAATTGCATAAGCAGCCATTGAGCCAAACACCATGGATAAAACAAGTGTGATAGTACATACAATAAAAGAGTTCCAGGTAGCCTTACCCAGATTACCCATTGTCCAAGCGAAACTATAATTTTCAAACATTGGTCTCTCAGGCAAAGCCCAGGGAGAACTCATAAGCACTGCATCATCCTTCAAGGAAGTAATGGCCACCCAAATAAGTGGCAACAGATATATTAATGCAAGAAATATCAGGAATACATAAATAATAACTTTGATAATCTTAGACTGTGTACTCATCATTTTACCTCCTACATTTCATAGTTTTCACATTTGACAACCTTATTGATGAACAGTGTAACTGCAAGACACATTACAAGAAGAACGACACCGATTGCAGATCCATAGCCAAGCTTATTATATTTGAACGCCTGGTCGTATAAGTGTGTTGCAAGAACATGCGCTCTGTTTCCAAGAAAACCTTCCGGAATCATGTTATATACAAGATCGAAGAATTTCAGAGAACCGATTGCATTTAAGGACATCGCGGTTGCAACCATTGGTCTGATTAAAGGCAATGTGATTTTCACAAATGCCTGTGTCTTTGTTGCCCCATCAATATACGCTGCTTCGTATATGTCATTACTGATACCGGAAATCTGTGCCATATACAGCATCATAGACTGGCCAACGTACTGCCATAATGCGACAACAGAAATAACAATAATCGGAAGGATAATGTATCCATCTGTATTAAACAACCACTGCGGTCCTTCTGTACAATCACTGATCCATCCAAAAGAAGCCATCATCTGGTTGATACCAAGCTTGGGTGTGAACACAAACATCCACAATAAGCCAAGTGCAGCAGAAGAAAGTACACAGGGTAAATAGTAA
Organism: uncultured Clostridium sp.; assembly: GCA_945917985.1. Taxonomy (GTDB): domain Bacteria; phylum Bacillota; class Clostridia; order Lachnospirales; family Lachnospiraceae; genus Suilimivivens. The sequence continues at coordinate 31,240 of CAMEIH010000026.1, forward strand.
ATATTTTTAAATAAGTTACGTCCGAACTTAATATTCGTGAGCAATGCTGCTAACAAAAGGCCAAAAACCAGCTGTGAAACACAGGAGAATAGTAAAAAGAAAATGGAGTTTCTAAGAGCAATTCTCATGGTCTTATCTTTTGTAAACAACAGAACATAGTTCTTAAATCCAACAAACTCGATTGGATAGTTTACTTTGTAGTTACAGAACGAGAAATACACTGCCCTGCATACAGGGTAAAACAATACTGCAGTAAAAAGAATAAATGCAGGAGCAATAAACAGCAGAATCGCTTTTTTGTTTCTTAATAGTTTATCCATAAAACCTTCCCTTCCCTTTCTTTTCTTGTATATATTTACGATGATTCACATCGTATATACCAACCCTATAACAAACTCCCCCTATTGCTGACCTTTATATAAGAGACTCAAATGAATCCCCTATATAAAGGTCAGCACCCCTTTGGGGTGCTGGCCATATGAAAAATACTAGCTATTTTTCAGAGAGTACTTTGATTAAGCTGTAAGGCACTTCTTACCAAACGTTCATCTCATAGTAGTCCTGAATAGGCTGCAAAGCTGTTGCAGGATCAGTACCCTTGAAGATTTCTACGAAGCAGTTATCAAATGTAGAACCAGCTTCTGTATCAGCAAGAGATTCGTTGTAGAATCCAAATGTAGAGGAAGCGTTCTTAAATACATCCATAACATATGCAAGTTCCGGAGGAGCTACTGATGCATCATATTGAACTGATGTTACAGGAATCTTACCACCAACTTCAGCTGTATATTTCTGAGCCGTATCATCTGTAAAGTATTTCATAAGAGCTACAGCTGCTTCAGGGTGTTTAGTAGTAGCACTCATGCAGAGAGAGTCAGATTTTGCAATTACTCTGTTGGCATCCGGATTTCCACCTTCTACAGCAGGGAATGCAAATACGCCAACTTTTTCTGCAAAACCTTCAGCACAAGAACCGTTGATCTGACCGATAGCCCAGGAACCCTGAATCAGGATAGCTGCTTCGCCATTGTAGAATGCTGCTGTAGCAATATCGTTGTCATCACCGGCTGCTGTCTTCTGGAAGTATTTGGAAAGTTCCTGAATCTGTAAACCGGCATTGATAACCTTCTCGTCCATCCAGTCTGTCTTGTGCTCTTTCACGTCATCAAGTACAAGACCATTTCTGTCACAAAGGTAACCTGCTACCATTGATAAGCACCATGCTGTACCTGCAGAAATTGTAATAGGTGTATATCCGGCATCCTGCAATTTCTGACAAGCGTCTAACAATTCTGTAAATGTCTTAGGAACTTCTGCACCGGCTGCTTCGAACATCTCTGTATTGTAGAATACACAAGCTGCAGCGATGTTAAGAGGAACAGCATAGATACCATCAGAGTATGTGCTGCCAGCAAATACAGCGTCAGATGTGAAAGTATCTTTCCAACCATCTGCTAAGTAATCGTCCAGTTTAGCAGCAACACCTGTTAAAGCGTAGTCGTTCATGTTTGCACCGGGAGAGCAGATAAATACGTCCGGTGTTTCGCCGGCTGCCACTAAAGCGTTAAGCTTTGTGTAATACTCTTCCAGGTTTGTTGTAATAGGTGTTACATGATACTGACCTTCATAATCTTTATTAAATCTTTCGATTACATCTGCATAACCTTTAGAAATAAGGTCTTCTGTTGCATTCAGATCGTCCCAGAACATCCAGGTGATCTCCTGAACCTCTCCGCTTGCTGCTGTGTCAGCTGCTGTGTCTGCTGTGTCAGCTGTGTCAGCTTTTTCTTCTGTAGAAGCGGATGTGTCTGACGAAGGAGCAGATGTATCTGCTGATCCGCCGCATCCCATAAGTAAGGATGCTGTCATTGCTGCTGTAAGAATTACTGATAACAATTTCTTTTTCATTTTTATCCTCCCTTTACGAATAAAATTGTTGATAGCTTGTTGCTATGTACTTAGTATAGCAACGCAATTATTCATCTGCTAATGGATAATTGCTATTCATGCGTCAAATATTGCTAATTTTTATTTTCTTCTGTTTGTGCACTTTAGATCTATATTTATTTGTTTTTTCTTTTTTGTTGTTTATTTTTTATACCTTTTTCACAGTTCGCTTCATTTATATCAGCTTTTTGGCAATTTTATTCTGATTTTACACGTGGCAAGCTTCATTTATCTCATTTTCAAAAGGCAATTTTTGCACAAAATTAATTCCCTGTTATCAGCATAAACATACAGCTGACAACAGGGAACTCTATTGTAATATTCCTATTCTTTTTCAGTCACTTCTTTAGTCCAGATTCAATTTTCTTCTGATCAGATACTCACTTAGGAAATAAAGCCCCACAGACACCAGTATCACAATCACGCTCATACCGAAATAGGATGGCGTCAATATATCGAATACACTTTCCGGCGTATCATTACTCACCTTGAAAATCACCATCGGAACAAATACAACACAGGACAACATCTGTATCACCGTGCTGATCGCAAAGTAGGCGCCGATAGAGCCAAGTACCTTGTGCTTTCCAACCATCTGACCGATGGAAATGGAACCGACGATCATCATGGCACCGTTTATGGTCCCGGCGAGGAACAGGACAAACAGACTGGTAATAAATGTGAGCAGACCCATATCCCCGAAAAAGCCCTCATCTGCAAGCACCTCAAAAATCTGTCTGTAGACCTCCCGGAAGGTTAATCCGTCACTGTTCAGCGCAAGGATCGCCATACTCCCGAAGATTGCCACACTGATCAGAATCGCAACGGTCGCAAGCATCTGCCATGCCATCATGGGAAGAATTTTGGAAAGCAGGAGCTCATGGCTTGTGACAGGAAGCGTATGGGTCAGATAGCCCTCATCCGTAAACATGGTCTTATAAAAGTGGATCGCCAGATACAGGGTAACACCGATGCTAACCCCGATAATGGCAAAATAGTACAGCATCCATACCAACATCGCGAGAATCCCAAGTCCGCTCAGCTCGCTGTCCCATACGGGTGCAAAAAAGGCAGACCCTGCAAAAACGGAAACAACAAGAAGAATTCCCAGCAAAATAGCAGGTATCTTCCATATCTCCCGCCATTCATGCTTTAATAACTTTCCTAACATGCGAACACCTCCCTGAAATAAGCATCTACGCTCTTTCCCTTTTGCTCACGGATTTCTTCCACCGTGGCCTGAAGCACCAGATTGCCTTCCTTTAAGAAAACAACTTCATCCAGTATATTCTCAATATCCGAAATCAGATGGGTTGACAGCAGTACTGTCGCATTCTCATTATAATTGGTGATGATGGTGCGGATGATATAATCTCTGGCCGCCGGGTCCACGCCGACAATGGGTTCATCCAGAACAAAGAGATCCGCATCCCTGCTCATCACAAGGATCAGCTGCACCTTTTCTCTGGTGCCCTTCGACAACGTCTTAATCTTTGCATTTTCATCAATGCTTAAGGATGCCAGCATCTCCCTTGCCCGCTCCGGTCTGAAATCCTCATAGAAGTCCTCAAAAAATGCGAGCAATTCCGATACCTTTTTGCCGGCAGATAAATAGGTTCTTTCCGGCAGATAGGAAATATGTGCTTTGGTAACAGGTCCCGGTTTCTCGCCACCTACCAAAACCTCTCCCTCTGTCGGAGTAAGCAGACCATTCATGATCTTGATCAGGGTGGTCTTGCCGCTCCCGTTGGGACCAAGAAGCCCGATGATCCTGCCTCTTGGCAGCGTAAGGTTCAGCCCGTTCAATGCTGTTTTTCTCTTGTCATATACTTTTGTCAGATTTCTGATTTCTACCAGTTCACTCATGCACTCTCCCCTCCTGTCTCCTTTGTGAGCAGATCAATAATATCTTCCCTGTCAAATCCAAGATCTTTCATCTTTTTCACAAACTCTTTCACCTGCTCTCCGGCAAGCTGATTTCTGATTTCCTTTATCATATTTAAATCCTCCGTAACAACTCTGCCACTGGTTCTCTGTGTCATAACAAGACCACTGCGCTCCAGCTCCGCAAGTGCCTTCTGCATCGTGTTAGGATTCACACCGGCATCCGCTGCCAGCTCCCGCACACTGGGAATCTTCGTTCCCGGCTGATACACCCCTGATACAATCTGCATCTGAATCCTCTCAAGTATCTGCGCATAAATGGGACGATCAGAGTTTAAGTTCCATGCCATAGAATCCTTCCTTTCTCTGTATTATTGTATTATCTAATTAATACAATAATACGTATTTTTTCTTTTGTCAATACCTGTTTTAAGAACTTTACATATCTTTCCACAGTGCTATACTTATTCTATATTTATACTTACTATATAGAATTACATAAAGAAAGCAGGGATTTCTCATGTGGATTTTATTTGCATTCGGTTCTGCCATTTTTGCCGGTCTCACCTCCATTTTGGCAAAATGCGGAATCAAAAAAACAGACTCTACGGTTGCCACCGCAGTGAGAACAGTCATTATACTCATTTTTTCCTGGATCATGGTTTTCCTTACCGGCTCCCAGTCACAGATCCGCTCCATTGACAAAAAAACTCTGATCTTTTTGATCCTTTCGGGACTTGCCACCGGCGCATCCTGGCTTTGTTATTTTAAAGCTCTTCAGCTGGGAGATATCAACAAGGTGGTGCCTATTGATAAATCCAGCACGGTGCTGACCATTCTTCTCGCTTTTCTCTTTCTCCACGAAAAGATCAGTGCCCCCAAGGCGGCAGGCGTGATTCTGATTGCCATCGGAACCTTCCTTATGATAGAAAAAAAGGCTTCCGAAAAGGACA
>CAMEIH010000027.1 GCA_945917985.1 uncultured Clostridium sp.
TCCACCTCATCTCCCTCATTTTTGCGTAAGAGGCCGTGGTCAACGAAAACGCAGGTCAACTGCTTTCCTACTGCTTTTGCAAGGAGCACTGCTGCCACAGAGGAGTCCACGCCGCCGGAAAGGGCACAGAGCACCTTGCCGTCTCCTACCTTTTCACGAATCTGGGCAATGGTGGTTTCCACGAAGGAATCCATACGCCAGTCACCCTTGCAGTGACATACGTTATATACAAAGTTGGAAAGCATCTTCATACCTTCCTGTGTGTGCATGACTTCCGGATGGAACTGAACCGCATACAGCTGCTTTGCCGGGTTTTCCATGGCAGCTACGGGACACACGGGAGTGTGGGCGGTGACAGTAAAATCTGCGGGAGCGGCTTCAATGTAATCGGTATGGCTCATCCAGCAGATTGTTTTTTCGGATACATTGGAGAAAAGCACGGAAGACTTGTCCACTTCCACCTCTGTCTTTCCGTATTCGCTGACAGGTGCTGTCTTCACACTGCCTCCAAGTAAATATGACATTAACTGGGAACCATAGCAGATACCCAGAATGGGAATTCCCATTTCAAAAATCTCCTTGGGACATCTGGGAGAATCTTCCCCGTATACACTGTTGGGACCCCCTGTAAAAATGATACCCTTGGGATTCATTTCTTTGATTTTTTCAAGGCTCATGCTGTAAGGATGCACTTCACAGTACACATTGCATTCTCTGACACGTCTGGCAATCAGCTGATTATACTGCCCTCCAAAGTCAAGTACGATAACCATTTCTCTTTCCATGTCTGCTCCTTCTGTCGATCATCGACACTTCTGTCCTAAATCACATTATATCCAAATTAAAAGATATCTTGAATTTTTCGTATTTATGATATCCGATAAAATCTGTTTTCCGGCGATTTGGTGCACGGCGTAAATGAGACTCAAAAAACCGTGGAAGCCTTTGCTGAACACGGTTTTCGCATCAGAGGCTCATTGGAGCGTATCGTGCACATGAGCCGCAAACTGATTTTATCGGGTATCATAACCGGTAATATCTTCGAAAATCTTTTATTTGGAATATGATCCTTACCTATTATAAAGGATACCCCAAATCCTTGTCAAAATAATATTATACCTTTTTAAACGTCTCCCACTTATGCCCGTGATACCGCACCTCATAGCAGATCGCCCTAAACAGCCAGTCCACCGTCATGGCCATCCACACACCAAGCAGTCCAAGGTTTGTATATCCGGCAATCAGATAAGCGCATCCGATCCGGAAAATCCACATGGAAGCAATGGCAATGATCATGGTCCACACCACATCGCCTGCTGCCCTTAAGGTATTCGGCAGCGTAAAGGAAGGCATCCAGAGGAATATCGCCATCATCGCATGCCATCTGATAACCGAAACAGCCAGCTCCGTTGTCTTTGGAGAGAGCTGATACATTTTCATGATCATCGGCGCAAATAATATGATCACCACTGAAAGTACTGCGGTAAACACAGTAGATATCCGCATCAGCTTCCTTGTATAATATCTTGTCTGCTCATAATCCCCGGCTCCCACGCATAAGGACGCTACCGACAAAAGCGCCAGATTGATGGCCTGTCCCGGCAGCACATTAAAGCTTGCCAGAGTGTTGCACACCGCATTGGCTGCGATGGCATAGGTTCCCAGCGTGGAGATCAGCGACAGCAACAGGATTTTTCCAAGCTGAAACAGGCTGTTCTCAAGACCGTTCGGAATGCCAATATAAAGGATCTTTTTGATCAGCCCAAAATTCAGCTTAACCGTGATCTGTCCGCAGAAATTGATGGTCTTCTTTGGATCAAACATCAGAGCCATAATGATCACTGCCGCCACGATTCTGGAAAGAGTGGTGGCAATGGCAGCTCCTGCCACCCCTATCTTTGCCCCGTAAATCAGAATGGCATTCCCCGCCAGATTGATAAGGTTCATAATAATGGCAATGACCATGGTGGTTCTGGAGTCATTCATAGCCCGGAAAAGAGCGGCACAGGAATTATAAACGGCAAGCGGACAGATGGAGATCGCCGTAATGATCAGATAAGTGACGGCGCTGTCCATCACCTCCTGCTCCACCGTTCCGAATATCAGGGAAAGCAGTGGCCTGTGGATACAAAGCACAAGTACTGTGATGATCAGCGACAATAGAATGGAAAACAAAAGCAGCTGCCATGCCGATCTGCTGGCATTTTCAGGGTCCTTCTGACCCAGAAAATGACCGGCAACGACGGCTCCGCCCGTGGCCAGGGCAGCTGTCACATTGATGATAAGAATGTTTACGGTATCTACCAGTGATACTCCCGAAACTGCAGCCTCTCCCACCACTGCGATCATGACCACGTCTATCATGCCTACCAGTATGGTAAGAAGCTGTTCGAACACTAACGGAATGATCAGTTTTTTCAAGTCTTTGTTTGTATATAACATTTTGATTGCCCGTACCTTACAATAACCTTTGTGTTTTACCTGAATTTTACATTCCCTGTCATTGTAAACTCATTTCATGTCTATGTAAATATTTTTCTCTCGTTGCCATCCCGCCTCTGATGTGGCGCTCCGATTTATTCACATCAAGTACTTTTCTGGCCTGCGCTGCAAGGGAAGGGTTGATCTGTTCCAAGCGCTCTGTCACGTCCTTATGTACCGTCGACTTACTGATCCCAAACCGCCCCGCCGTCTGCCTTACCGTAGCATTGTTTTCAATAATATAATTGGCAATATCGATTGCGCGTTCCTCGATATAATCTTTCAAAGGAAATCCCCTCAGAATACTTTTTTACATTGTATGAAGTATTCTGAAGGGTTATGACTGTTTGTATTTATAGGTTTATCTTTATTCCAAACTAAATCCTGTCGATTTCCTCCCAAGCGTCTTCTACGGTATATACCTCACCATTTTTCATGCTTTGTACTCCATTTATCAATTCCTTATGAAGTGCATTAAAAGCATCCTTTTCTGTATAATCACCAATTCTTTTCTGTATTTCCTCTGGCAAGTACCTTACCAGTTCCTCTACCAACTCATAAACCTTTGTTCCCGGTGCAATCTCTGTTGGTGTTTTACCTTCCCCATCCTTTATTATTCGTTTCGCATATCGAATCGCCAGCTTCGGATTACCATACTCCATCAGAATCTCAAAGATATTATTCATATTCTTCTGATACTTTCCGATTTCTAATTCCTTGAACTTATCATTCAAAAATGCAATATACTCTGTTCTATGGTTATTAGCCGTGTAATATGCAAAGTGAAGCAGAAACCAGAACTCAATACACTCATTACTCCATGCTGCATGATATTGCAATTCCGGATTTTCTTTGTTTAAACTCTCTGCGCGTTCCACAACACCATTGAAGTGTTCTGCCGGGAAACTATCCTTATCATACACACACCAGATTTGCCCCTTTTTGATTTTATTCTTCTTTACATAGTCCTCTGCCATACCGATTACCCGCATGGTTTCTGCCTGACAAGGTTCGATCTCTATCAACACCATATCCTTATAGATTGGATTTTCCTCTATCAACTTCTTGAATCCCGCAAAATATAGTGGCTCCGTCTGCTGTCCTTCACAGAAGATATAGTACCGATACTGTTTCATCTCCAAGTATTCTTGGCGACGTTTCTTTTTCCAATCAAGCTTGCTTGATTTTTTTCCGATTCCGGCTTTTTTAGGCATTGACTTTCCCCCAATCTATAATTCTTCTGAGGTACGGATCAGCACCGTACTTACCTTCAAGATACTGCTTATCGAACTTGGCATCCTTTCTGACAGACTCACCTTTTTCATTCTTGAACTCTACCAATGAGTACAGTTTGGAATTCTGTGCATTTCCCTTTGCTACAAACCAAATCTCATCTCGGCGAAACACTTCACTGTTCATGGTAGATAAATCATGGGATGTGAATATTAGCTGTGCTTTATGTCTGTTGATGTTCATATCATTAAACATCATGATAATATGACGCAACAACACCGGATGAATTTTCGCATCCAATTCATCAATTACAAGCACAGTTCCATCAAGCAAACTTGCCGCAATAAACGGAAGCAGACTAAACAACTTCTTTGTTCCACTGGATTCATCAGATAAACTAAGTTCAGTTTCCACATCATCTACGAGATGTTTTGTGAAGACTTCTATTCTATCATTTTCTTTTTCTTCCACTCTGAAATCAACGATATCCAAATCCATTTCCTGAATCATTTCAAGCATCAAATACTTCACATCTTCTGATGTGGATATTGCCATTCTAAGCTCCTGAATTGGATTACCATAATTCAAGAAATCCACGCCGAGTTGGAACCAATTTAGCACATCCTTAACTACTACATTTTCCTTATATGCGATGCCCAAGTAGGAAAGCAAGGTAAGTGTCTTAGATAAATCATCACTAACTTTCAGTTTCGCAAATGCACCCTTTAAAGCAATCCCTTTATCGTCTCTTGTATACAATGCAGAACGTCTTCCGGTCTCAAGCTTCACTCTGTCCAAGCTCTCATATAGGACCACATCACGCTTCACATGCAAAATATATCTATACTCTGCAGACTTTGTACGGAAAAACAGTTCAAACTCTGTTGGTTCATTTTTGCTATCTGAAAAAGCAAATGGCTCGACAATAATTCGTTTTTGTAAAAGAACCTTATCTTCGTTATCTTCTGTCGCATACAATGGGCGCAGGATTTTTGCAACCAATGTGTGCAACGCTGCCAGAACATTGGATTTTCCTCCACCATTAGGACCGTAAATGGCAGACACCGGTAAATACATCTCACCATCCTGGTCTTTGATTATTCTATCTTCATGCTCTGAGATTGCTGCTGCCTGCATATCAAAGGTCACTTCATCTCTTATGCTCTTGTAATTCTTCACAGTAAACTGACATAACATATCTTTTTACCCTCCATTCTATTTTTATTATATCCCGTTTTTCTCATTTTGCAATGTATATTTGAGATTTTGTCTCATATTTTTATCTGAAATTCTCACAGTAAAAAATTTTAATACCTTTTCATAGAAAAAGCAAGGTCTCCTACCTTGCTCTTCTGAGTCTTATGCTCACCGGTTCCTCCGCCTTTTCTATATCATCCGGTTCTGCTATGCACTCACTCTCCTCTGCACATTTTGATGCAGCTTCTTCTATAGCGCGTTCCACTTTACCTGCATTTGCCTCAATCAAAAGCTTACACAAGAAATCAATGGTATCCTCTGCCGAATTCGGATTATGAAAACGATAATTCAATTTTCTTTGTTTCAAGCGGAATCCCCACCACCTTCTTGCTTGTCCTTCTTTCCCATACTATGAGATTTATTCTTAGGTTAGACCTAACTTTTTGCACAAGATGATAGTAATTCATTTGAAATCAAATTTCGTTCCCCAAATAATGTACTTAAGTCTATTCCCACAATACTTTATTCCATACTACCCTGCATAATTTTATGCGAGAACTTCACCAGTAAGGGGCTCAGTAAAAACGCATGGAAAAAGATCCGAAATAGCAATTATCTTTTCCATGCGCTTGATATAAACACGTTACTAATTCTATTGATGGCACATTAGGTTGAATAAAGACTTATATTAATTTCAACTTAATGAGACCTAAATTCACAAATTAGCAAGCTATACATTTGTGATCACAAATACATTTTTTGCTTGTTGGAAGTATATCCGAAACCATTAGAGACAATTAGAGAACCGATTGAGCCACGCCCTACAAACCACATGCCTCACACAAGATTTTCTGTACCAAATCTGTTAAAAACAATCTTTCTGCAAATTCTTATTCAAAATCCAAAAATATTTGCAACTTCCTCTGTAGTTTTTTCTATTCCTGTATAATCATTCCAATGAACAATTGGCACACCAAAAACCTCTACCCAACCAGGAACAAAATCGTCATTATCTGAAACAGCTGCATACGCATTATCTATAATCGCTTGCTTTTCTTCTTCTGTAAGATCTGTTCTCTGTTCAAGTTCCTCCTTCACATCGTCATGATCCGGACGTTCGAACCAATCAAAAGCATCACTCTTAGCACACAAGTAAATCGAATGTGATGCTATAGACGCAACAGCCCCAAAATCTATATCTCCCTCGCAAATAATAACATCGTGTTTTGCGGAAAGCTGAAGCAACTCTGCTATCATCATTGGTGTCACTTCACGAAGAAAATTTATTTCTCTATCTGCAATCACCTCTTTCGGCAACTCCCAAAAACTCTTAACATTATACTCTTTTAAATAGTCTCGGCACATATACGGTTGGTCAACAGGGTTCGCTACTAACATTTGTCTATCTCGACTTTCATCAGTTTTATAAATATAGAAGTCATACTTTTCACTCAATCTATTGGCAATAGTTGTTTTTCCTCTCCCCCAAATAAAATAAACATTCTTTAACTTTTCCCTAATAATGCCATCACTTATATACATTTATTAATATCTCCTCCCTCTTTACTTTGTTATGTAACTTCCACAAATTGGGATTGTCCTATGTTTCCAACACAATAGCTCAAAAAGTAGAAATCACCCGCTTTAATAATTCTCGTATGTGCCCAGTTTTCACTTACATCAAATCTTTTAATCCCACTCATCTTTCAGTCCTCCTAGCATATAATATTGTAAATCGAATATATGTTCGGCTTTATCTTATCACATAAAGGGGGCATTATCAATGAATTTCTATAAAAATCCGATAAATCTCAACTCTACAAAATCCTTTTTCATTATACCAAAAGCACTCCCAAGTTTTCACCTGAGAGTGCCCCTAATCTATCCTTATTCTATTACCCAAATAACATTCTCTCTAAACCGTTCTACATTGTTACCTCCGCATGTACCGTCGACTTACTGATTCCGAACTGCCCCGCCGTCTGCCTTACCGTAGCATTGTTTTCAATAATATAATTGGCAATATCGATTGCGCGTTCCTCGATATAATCTTTCAAAGGAAATCCCCTCAGAATACTTTTTTACATTGTATGAAGTATTCTGAAAGGTTATGCCACTATACTGCAGAACAAATTCAGAAAGAAACTATACCTTACATCTCTTCCGGACATTCCATTCCCAACAAACCACACGCCTCACGCAACACCTTCTGCACGGAATCTACCAAAAGCAATCGTGCCATTTTCTCTTTTTCACCGGCTTGTAAAATAGAGCAGTCATGGTAAAACTTGTTAAATGCAGTCGCCAATGCTATCACATACCTTGCCACTACAGAAGGTTCGTATTTTTCAGCCGCATTCATAATCGCATCCTCATACCCGCCTAAGATTTTTACTACATTATACGACACATCATCCGTCAAAACCGTATAATCTATTCCTTGGGTTTCAACCGCTTTTCCATATTTGCGCAACACGCTCTTTGCACGGGCATACGTATACTGCGCATATGGACCCGTTGTACCGTCAAAATTCAGAACCTCTTTCCAGGAGAAATCTACATTCTTAATTCTTTGATTAAACAAATCATGGAAAATAATTGCGCCAACACCAACTATCTTAGCAATTTCTTCCTTACTGTTTAAAGAAGGATTTTTCTCGATAATGGCATTGTATGCACGCTCTATTGCCTCTTGTAAAATATCTTCCGCATAAATGATATTTCCGTTCCTTGTAGAAAGCTTTTCTCCCTCCAGACTTACTAAACCGTACGGAACATGAACCAATCCATCAGCCCAATCATATCCCATCACCTCAATCGCCTTGAAAATCTGTTTGAAATGAAGCGACTGCTCCAATCCGGTTACATACAAACATTTTTCAAAATGATATTGCTCCTTACGATACAATATTGCAGCAATATCCCGGGAATGATAAATGGAACCTCCATCGCTTTTTGTAATGAGACACGGAGGCATATGATACTCTTCCAAATCAATTACTTGTGCGCCCTGACTTTCTGCCAATAGACCTTTTTCCTTTAATTCTTCAACTAACGCAGGCACTTTGTCACGGTAAAAACACTCTCCTAGATAGGAATCAAATGATATTCCCAGCAAATCGTAGACACGTTCAAATTCAATCATGCTAATTTCTTTAAACCAGTTCCAAATTTTCAGTGCCTCCGGATCATTTTGTTCCATTTTCACAAACCATTCCCGTGCCTCTACGATTAGTTCCTCATTATTTTCCGATTCCGTATTAAACTTCACATAAATACGCAGTAATTCTTCAATACCTTTCTCTTCTACCAGTTCCTCGCTGCTCCATAGTTTATATGCAACAATCAATTTGCCAAACTGTGTTCCCCAGTCTCCCAGATGATTGATGCGAACCACATCATATCCCAATTTCTGATAAATCTTATACAGCGAATTTCCGATAACAGTAGTCCGCAAATGACCAACATGGAAGTTCTTAGCAATGTTAGGCGAGGAATAGTCCATACAAATCGTTTTTCCCACGCCGCATTGAGATACACCACTATTTTCTTTCTGTAACATCTCAAGGCACTTCTTAACAAACAAATCCCGTTTCAAGTAAATATTGCAATATGCCCCTACATTCTCCGCTTTTTCAATCCCCAATGTACTTTTCTGTTCATTCAATTTTTCTACCAGTTCTAATGCAATCTGCATTGGATTCCTATGCATTTTCTTTGCCATCGCAAAACAAGGTATCGCATAATCACCCATTTTATCTTCCGGGGGAATCTCTACCAGTTTCAACAACTCTTCTTCAGACATATCCACCAATACCTCTGATAAATACTGACAAATTTTCTTTTTCATGATAACCTCCATTGATTTTAATTATTTTTAAATAGATAAAAAAAGAACCGCAATGGAATTAGTCTTTCGCTAAAACTATTACGGTTCTGTATCTACAACATTTATAAACAGCAACCGCACGGAAACAAGACGTACATCTCTTGCAACCATGCGGAAAGCAATGATTACAAGAGCTTACGTCTTCTTTCTCTGCGTCTTAAACTGTTCATATAAAGTGTGTTCATATTTTTTATCCTCATAAATTTGATAGTTTGGAATATAGCATATAAGACAGACATTGGCAATACTTTTTATAATATTACTGATTTATAATCTTTACCGAATTTACAGTTTTTTGATCCGGATTATTCCACAACACTCAAATCTTTCTTTCCACTTACAATAAATCCTATGTCCTTTGCACTTTCTCCTGCAGCAATACTGCCATTATAGTTCTTACAGGTAATGTGCAGCGTACTGCCGTTCACATTGTATTCTCCGTTCCATCCGTCTGAAAGTGCAAAGTCACCGTTAAAGGGCAGATCAATTTCCCACCTGTCGCAATTACTGTCTGAGGTATTTTCAATTGTCAGATCATATTGGTAAAATGATTTTCCCTCCGACTCCCAACTGTTTTTTATCTGCACTTTCACAGAAAGTGAATCACTGTTCAGTTCTGCCACCAAATCATTAGAAGCTGTGTCACTGTCCTGTTTTCCCTCATTTCCGGTAAGCTCCACATCCCCTTTTCCGGTAAGCATGTGATAAAGCCATTTGCCGGAAGCGCTCAAATCGCTCTCCGAGAACCCGGACACCTTCTTGCAACTGCTGTTAAATATCGCAGAGGTCTCATTTTTGTTGGAAATATTCCATGCCACATAACTGACACCATATTCATCCATAGATTTGATCCATTGCTCTGCCTGGTATTCATCTATTGCACCGTTTCCGCTGGCATCACAGATCCCATACTCAGACACAAAAATCGGCAATCCGTCATCGATGGCAGACTTCATGTTGTCTCTCAGCCAATCGGTATGGGTAGCGGCATAAAAATGCAGAGTATACATGATATTATCATAGCCGGTAATGGGATCTGCTGCAGCCTGATCCACCCCCTGAGACCAGTTAGGGGTTCCCACCAGAATGATTCCGTCATCATCATTGGCCCTTATCGTTTCAATCACCGGAACGGCATAGGACTTGATATCACTCCAGCTTGTCCCGCCGTTTGGTTCATTACAGATTTCATAAATTACATTGTTATAGTCCTTATATTCCCCGGACATTTCATCAAAAAATTTCTTAGCTTCTTCAAGGTAGGTGTTTGGATTATTGTCCGACAGGATATGCCAATCGATAATGACATACATATCCTGATTTGTAGCATATTCCACGCCGTTTCGAACCAGGGTTTTCAAGTTCTCCCTGTTACCGTCTGTACAATATCCGCCACTCTCTGCAGTATACAGGGCAAGCCGGATCACATTCACATTCCATTCTTCACGGAATTGCCGAAAGCACTCCTCATTGACATAGTCAGGGAACCAGGCAAGACCATGTGTACTAAGCCCTCTAAGTTGGACGGGATTTCCGTTACCATCCAAAAGCCGGGTACCCTCCACATGCAGGACACCTGCTGTTTCCGGTGTTACCGGCTCATCTTTCGATGTCGCCTGCCCAGCCTTTGAGGAATCCTGCTTTCCATGTGACTCTGTATCGCTTTCTCCTGCAAGATTTTCGACTTGTTCGGTGGATGGGGATGGGCTGGCTGAAGCATCTGTTGTTTTTGCTTCCGAAATATCCGATATTTCTTCTGTTTTCGTTGTTTCAACAGATTCTGCAGAACCCATCGCTTGCTCTCCGCCCGTTTCTTCCGGTGTACCTGAAGCTGTTTCCCTGCCACACCCCTGCAAAACCAGAACTCCTGCTAACATTATGGCGCATGCCGTTACTATCCGTCTTCCTCCCATAAAAACCTCCCTATATAGCAACTGTGTGTTCCTCTATATTATCTTTCAATTCCTTACATTTCTGGTATACCGGCATCCCGGAAAACCGCTGCAGCCGTAGAACATGCCAAACCTTCCCTTCCGCAGAACAAGCTCGCAGCCACAGTAAGGACAACACAGTTCCTTCTCTGTCTCCTGCTCCTCACCCTTCTTTGCCTCCATCAGCTTTCCAAGCTCCTCATAGCAGACCTGATTCATCATGCAGTCAAACAGGGCCCGGTGTGCGCCCTCGGTCTGCATCTGAAAATGTGCCGCCACATCCGTCAGCTTGTGATGGGAAAGCTCCGGCAGATATCTTCTCGCCAGATATAATGTATCGATATAATCGTTCCGCACTTCTTTACCAAGAAAGCGATAAGCGGCATCGTATACAAAATTGGTATCAAAGGTATGAATATTGTGTCCCACCAGCACATTGTCCTCGATAAAAGAAAGGAATCCTTCCATGGCAGTTCCGATATCCGGTGCATCCTTCACCATCTCATCGGTGATCCCGTTCACCGCCGTTGCTCCCGCCGGAATATGCCTTCCCGGATTTACCATCGTGGAGAATTCCTCCACAATTTCGTGATTTCTGACCTTAACCGCAGATATCTCGATAATCTCATCTCTCTCCTGATTGATCCCCGTGGTTTCCAGGTCAAACACCACGTAATCCGCCATATATCTGCTCAATCTTTTTCCTTTGTTTCTCTGCACCATTTTTATGCCCTTACCCTGCCTTGTTATCTTGACCACATACGTTAATCCATTTATAATAATACCATAGCATGATGTCAGGGTCAAAAGATCTCATAAATCTTCTGTTTTGTCATGATATACAAAAATCAATTGACGGCGATTTAGTGCACGGAGGAAATGAGACTCACAAAAACGTGGAAGTCTATGCTGAACACGTTTTTGTTCTCTGAGGCTCATTGGAACGTATCGTGCACATGAGCCGAAAAATGATTTTTGCATACTATGACAAATCAATATTTTTAGGATCTTTTGACCTTGACATCATGGTTCTGTACAAAAAAGAATGTATATCTAAACAAAAGAAGGGGGCTTATCTTTTCATGAAATCAATCAGAGCAAAAATCACGGCGGCAATCGTTATCTGTTCTCTGATTTCTGCCACACTCATCAGTCTTATGAGCATTTCCGATTCCAGAGACATGTCAAATACGCATGCCGAGAAGGAGCTTACACTTTCCTGCCAGCGTACAGGCGAAGAAATCAATGCTCTTATTTCCCGCGTCGAACAGTCAGTAGATACCTTAAGTGCTATTGCTTTACAGCAGATGGATTTTCCTAAATTTAAAAGTAGTGATTTCTATGAAGTACAATACACCAACAGTCTGCTGGACGACTTTTTAACATTTTCCGAAAATACAGAAGGAGCTATTTCTTCTTACATACGCTATAATCCCGACTTTACAAATCCTACATCCGGTATTTTTTATAACCGTGCAGATACTTCTTCTGACTTTGTACCTATCCAGCCTACAGATTTCAGCATGTATGAAAAGGATGATTATGCTCATGTTGGCTGGTATTATATCCCTGTTGAAAACGGAGCTCCTATCTGGATGGATCCCTATCTGAATGAAAATATCAATGTCTATATGGTCTCCTATGTGGTTCCCCTTTTCTATGAAGACGGAACTTCCATCGGTATTCTCGGAATGGACATCGATTTTGGTCAGCTGACCTCTCTTGCAGACGAGCTGACAGCCTTTGACTCCGGCTACGCCTTTCTCTTATGTCCCGAAGGCAATGTGCTGTATCACAAAGAGCTTGAGGTTGGAACCGACCTGACCACCTACAATGACGGTGAACTGTCCTCCATTAAGGAATTTGTGACGAATCCCGACAACGAGGGAAATATTCTGGAATATACCTATCAGGGTGTGAGCAAAAATCTGACTTATACAGAGCTTGGCAACGGCATGAAGCTTGTTCTCTGTGTTCCCGTAAAAGAAATCAAAGCGGATGCAGATGTCTTGTCAGCCAAGATATTCGGCTCGCTCCTTATCGGAATTCTTATTTCCGTTGTTCTAGGTATTTTCATCGGCGGCACCATTGCAAAGCCTGTGAAAAAAATCACCGCGGTGATCAAGCAGACCTCCCGGCTGGATTTCAAAGAATCCTCCGATATCGGAAAGCTTATCCGCAAAAAGGATGAAACCGGCGTGATGGCTCAGGCTGTCAGCGAAATGCAGCAGGTTCTCAGAGAACTGATCGGCAATATGACGCAGATCAAAGATAATCTTCTTCATAATATGGCACGGTTAGACGATGTCATGAAAGAGAATAATTTGATCTCCGAGGATAATTCCGCCACCACCCAGGAGCTTGCCGCAGGCATGGAAGAAACCACCGCAAGCACCACCATGATCGTTGAGAATATCAATGCCATTCAGGATAATGTGAGCGGCATCCGTGATCTGTCGGAAAAGGAGCAGACTGCTTCAAAAGCCATCATGGAACGCGCCAGAAAGCTTCGTGATAACACCACAGCTTCCAGTGATAAGACGATGCATATCTATGCTTCCATGAAGGAACGGACTCAGGAAGCCATTGAAAAATCAAAGGTGGTTGCCAAGATCAACGAATTGACAGAAAACATCCGTGAAATCTCATCCCAGACCAATCTGTTGGCCTTAAACGCAAATATTGAGGCAGCAAGAGCCGGTGAAGCCGGAAGAGGCTTTGCCGTTGTAGCCACGGAAATCGGCTCTCTGGCAAACCAGACCTTCCAGACCGTTGATGGTATCAATGAAATTGTGGGCGAGGTAAATGATGCCGTTGCCAACATGACAGACTGTATTCAGGTGATTATGCAATTCCTCGAGGAAACAGTGGTTGTTGATTACAGTTCCTTCTGTGAGGTTGGCGAAACCTACGAAGCGGATGCAGACGACTTCCATCAGTCCATGCAGCAGGTTTACAATGAAATTGCTGATTTGAATACCAGGATCAATGACATTGCAAAGACGATTGAAAATGTGAACACCACAATTTCTGAGTCCACGGAAGGTGTCAATCTGATCGCCGAGAAATCCACCGAGGCAGTGACCAAGACTCAGGAAGGTTATGATCACCTTCGCGAGAGTGAGGAAAGCCTTGAGACACTGAAAAATCTGATTGAGAAATTTGATATTTAGTCGATACGGATAATGAGAAACAGACAGTTTCCGAGCTGTCTGTTTTTTCTATGTTTACACTTCGTTCTTGACATTCCTCTTAATTTCCGTATAATAAACCTTTGGGAAATTTTCCAAACAGCATTTCCCAATCCCGGTCAGTTCGAGACCTTCCTGACCGAACCGCATTATGCGAAGAAAAAAACAAAACTAAAGGAGAAAAGAAAATGAATCAGAAAAAAGACAAACATGTATTGCTGCTTGTTCAGGCAGCAATGATCGCTGCGCTCTACGTAGTGCTCACCTTTATCGCCAACGCACTTGGGCTTGCCAGTCAGGCCATCCAGGTTCGCTTTTCCGAGGCACTTACCATTCTGCCTTACTTCACCCCTGCTGCCGTACCGGGATTGTTTATCGGATGTTTATTGTCCAATATCTTGACAGGCTGTGCCCTTCCCGATATTGTTTTCGGTTCCCTGGCAACTCTGGTGGCTGCCATTTTAACCAGAAAGCTTCGTAAAAATAAATGGATGGCGCCGCTGCCTCCTATTGCAGCAAACGCCATCGTTGTTCCCTTTGTTCTGCTTTATGCCTATGGAGTAGGCCCCCTGTGGTTTACCTTCCTCACCGTGACTGCCGGAGAGATCATTTCCTGCGGCGTCCTTGGCATGCTTCTGCTCTTTGCTCTGCAGAAATACGCCGGTCGTCTCTTTTCGGAGTGACGCAGCTTAGATAATCATCTATCCTCGTAGATTTCTTCCTCGTCATCCTGCTTTCTATGTCTTCGAAAAAGGTCTTTCAGATAGTTTACCAATGCATAGTAAAGCGGTATGGTGAGGAAGACCACCCATCCCGGGTGCCAGAGGAACCGGAAAATCCCCAGACACAGGAAAATAAGTGTTGCCAGTACCGGATAAGCAAACTCGCCGGCATCTCTCTTTTCGATGGCATCGATAAGAGAATGCCAGATGGGCACAAGGAAAAACAAAAGCCAGCCCGGATGCCATGCATTCCACACACAGCCTATAATAATATATGCCACCAATATAATAAGAATAATGGGAAAGTGCGCATGGTGGGAAAACCACTCCTTATCCTTTCTCTCCCCGTTCACATAGACACCGTTCTTATCAATATGGACATTGTCCCCCTTCTTCTTGTCATCTACATGGATACCGTCCCAGCCTACATGAACCTCGCCGTCCTTATCCTTTACATGCACGCCTCCAAACCCCACATGCACATACTCATCCTTATCACTATAGGAATTTGACGCTCCTTCATCAAAACCCTGTTCTCCTTCGCAGGCACCTCCCATTCTGTCCTCCTCATAAGAAGAAACAGGAATTTCATCCTCTGTCTTTAACAGGTCATCTAAAGACACACCGTAAAGTCTTGCCAGTAAAATTAAATTATCCGTATCGGGCGATGCCTCCGCTCTCTCCCATTTGCTCACAGCCTGTCTGCTGATTCCAAGCTTAGCTGCCAGTGCCTCCTGGGAAAGATTGTTTTTCTTTCTCAGTTCCACTAATCTGTTCGCGATTTCAATATTCATTTCTTATTCTCCTCATAAAAATTCTTTGAGCCGCCTCATGAACAAATTGAACCATTTTCCAGCCGGTTGCACCACCAATTCTGGTTTGAAAATGTGGCAACTTTTGGTTGCGAATCCTAGTCACCCTTTCTGATATAAGTGATAAATTTATTTCCGTTCTCTTCAAACCACTCTTTGGAATCGTTCATTCCCATCTTGTAGACCAGATCTCCCTGGGCATCGGGATTCATGATAACCGTATTCTTTTCATTAAAACCAATCAGCAGTACCGAGCTTCCGTCTTTCATGAGCACCAGTACCGGAATATCCTGATTTACATAGTAAAGCACATCCTCGAGACTGCAGCCGGTGAGATCCAGAATGGTGACATCCTCCAGATTATCCTCAAGGATCTTAACTGCATTCTCTCCTCTGTCTAAAAGATACTGACAATTTCTGCTGATTCCCTCATACTCAAGTATGGTGTCCAGACACACGGCTGTGGAGTGCTTATCTTCCGTCACCGATGCCCCCTTAATTGCCATGATTTGATTCTTCAGGCTTCTGTTTCCTTTCATCCACACATAGGTGCCGTCATCATCCACCACGACTCCCGATACCTTGCTGGCCAGACTGACCGCATTTCCCTCATCCATAAAGATGCCTTCGATACCGTTCTTTCCGTAAACATAATATCTGCCGGCCCCCGTATCCGTATCGGTGATTTCAACGTTCCTGCCTCCCTCAAACAATACTTCTTTGGGCGTCAGGAATTTCAGGGAAGCTTTTTCCACCTCGTCCTTTAAAACAATCCTTGTGATTTTCTCATAGACATCGATAGCTACCTTTTCTATGGAATTTACGGTACTTTCTGTCACTTCTGCGCTGACGATCTGATCATCATTGATTTCCTCATATTCTCCGTTCTCATTTTTCCGGACACGCTTTAAGGTAATCTGGTTATCCACCACGCTGCCCGCTGTCACATAGACATTTTCCTGCTCATATTCTTTCAGAACTCCTTCTGCCTCGTTCTGTATGACCACACGGTACATAGGAAAAACAGTATTTCCCGTATTGTCAAGCACGATATCGCTCTCCCTGGCAATTCCGTAGATCAAATCTTCTTCCATGAAACCAATGGGAGCAATCACCTCTCCGTTTCCTGCCTTGATGCTGGTCTGCACACCGGTATTAAGGTTCATCAGAATCAGCTCCTTGCCCCGATAAAGCTCGTTTTCCTTCTGCCACACCACCATTTTATTGCTGTCCGACATCTGATAACAGCCTTCCTTCAAATCCTTGGCAACTACCTCAAAGGACTGGCTGAGCGCACTGATTCCGTAAATCTCATTGTTAAGCATCAGATACAGTGTTCCCTGCTTATTGATATAGAACAGCTGCCGAATCTCTGCCATGAGTAGCTCCGGTGACTTGTAATAAGGAATATAGGAGAGCTCCTCGGTTGTATTGACGGTACTGTCGTAATAGTAGACCGAAATTCCAACCTTTCCCTCATGCCTCCCCCGGTTCATATACCCATATACCATAAAGGTCACATTTCCGCCCTCATCCACATTCAGGATCTGAATCTTGTGCATGTCATACAGGGTTCTGGCATCACTGTTATCTCTATTATAAAATCCAAAAAGATGTGCAAGCTTTCCATCCACCACATTATAGCTGTACAATCTGTTGCCTGTCACAAATGCAAGCACGCTGCCGCCATCACTTTCCATCAATGACACATCTTCTCCCGTAATCCCTAATAAGATCTTATTGCCGGAAAAGACTTCATCGGAAGCAGTAAAGAACTGATCCATGGTTCTTTCATAATCAAGCAGATACATGCGGTCTGCGGTGTAGCGGACACGATAAAATTCTTCTACCCGGTAGTAATTGGTATTCTTTCCGGCTCCGTCATAAACAATATAATTTAACAGAAAGCTTCCTGTCTGGGAGCTCAGTTCCCTGATCGTGACGGAAGGCTCCGTGATCTTCTTTACCTTCAGATCTCCCCATGTGACCTGGTTAAAGCTGCTGTGAATATCCACCTTTCCCAGTGTCGTGTTGTCTCCCTCGGAATTGGACTCCAGATATTTGGTGAGTTCCTTCGCCTGTTCCTTGTCAAATGTTTTTTCCGAAAAATCCAGCACATAATCAAGTTTTTCTGCAGTATGATCATTTTCCGAATAGATGATCCTTGTATAATAGCGAATTTCTTTTCCATCCTCTGTGGTCAAAAGGATTACCAGCACATATTCTTTCTCACTGTCAATCAGATCCTTAAGTCCAAAGGAGGCTGTGATCTTGTCTTCCTGCTGCGTAAACTCCTGTACTTTGGTGCTCTCCACAAGACGCTCTCCGTCAATGCTTCTGACTTCATAAGCAATTTCCCTGATCTGTGCCCCAAAGCAATCAATCTCGATGGAAACCTTTCTGCCGGGAAGAAGCGGTGTGATGCTCTCCCGCATATAATTGACTTCCATCACTTCATCATAACCGTGAAGCTCATTGACAGACTTTCCGTCATACTTCATAGTCACTACAGGAAAGGAGGCTTCCGCCATCTGTACGGTCATATCCGTATTTCCCTGATTCATAATTTTACTGATAATAAAAAGGGCAGCGAGAAATACCGCTATAACAATGGTCCCTTTCAAAATAATTTTCTTCATACCAAAATCTCCCGGGCAGATGGAACCTGCCTGTTATTCTTTCTCATTCAGCAGCTTCTGAAGGGTAGTGTTCACATGGAAAAAATCGGTTACCTCCTGAATTCCTGTTTTCCCGCACTCCTTATTTTTCACTGCTCTTATCAGTATATTCTTAGGGGTATGTTCCATGTCAATAAATTCAAGGATCTGGGTATCATAGCCCCGTTCCTCTAAGAGGTTGGCACGTACTGCGTCCGTGAGAAGGGCTGACAGCCGTTCCCGGATCAGACCGTATTTGAAAACAGGCGAGAACAATTCGTTTTCTATCTGTTTATTTACCTCGTGCTGACAACAGGGCACAGAAAAAATTACTCTCGCATCCCAGTCTATGGCCTTTTTCAAGGCATAGTCCGTAGCCGTATCACAGGCATGGAGAGTCACCACCATGTCCACCTTTTCCGTTCCCTCAAACTTGGCAATATCTCCCTTCAGAAAGCAGAGCTTGTCATATCCGTATTTTTCCGCCAGAGCATTACAGTGATCAATCACATCCTCCTTGAGATCCAGTCCCGTGATCGTCACATCCCTCTTCTTCAGTTCGTGAAGATAATAATACAGCGCAAAGGTGAGATAGGATTTCCCGCATCCGAAATCGATAATATGAATGCTTTCCTCTTTTTCGAAAACGGGAAGCACATCCTCCACAAATTCAAGGTATCTGTTGATCTGCCTGAATTTGTCATACCTGGCATGTACTACCCTGCCGTCCTTCGTCTGCACGCCAAGATCCACCAGAAAAGGAACCGGTTTTCCCTCCTCGAGTATATATTTTTTTACCCGGTTGTGGGACAGATCCGGCAAAATTCCCTGCACGAATTCTCCCTTTTCCGCTTTCTTCCTGATCGCCTTTATCGTGATCTTCCCCTTTTTGCTGACAAGGGCAGTGACCTTAAGCTCCGTGCTCTCACCCTCCAGCTGCCTGAAATCCTGCTCCATATATCTTGCGATCTTATCAAGAGCCGTCTGCCTGTCCAGATTGTCATGAAACACCTTTGTGCCCTCATAGACGGTCTGTTGAAACACCACCTGTTCCTTCACCATAACAGGTCTCACTTTTATTTTAAATGCTCCCGCCTTCTGTCTGGGATTGCTGATAATGATCTGGTATAGCTTTTCAGACAGAAGGGAAGCAAGGACTTTCTTCAGTTCTTCCATTTTACTTCCTCTTTTTGCTAAAACCTCAAAATTCCGCGGTGGGAATTATGCCTTCTCTTATATATTTCATAGAAGAGCAGAATCTGGATCATGTCGCCCACCCACTCCCATTTTTCGGGCGGACTCTCCTTTCCCTCTTCACTTTCTTCTCTCTTTATTCTGTCAAGGATATCTGTGGACAGCTTGTATAGCTGCCATCTGTCAGGAAATTCATCATAGATCATGCTTCCCTCATAGTCCAGTTTATCCAGAATGGAAGCGATCAGTTTCTGATACTTCTTTGCTTCTGTGGGATACATCTGTTGAAGGTATTCCAGGTCTCTGATGATGGAGTCCTCCTCCTGATAATACATGGGAAGAGGATATGTCATATAGAAAGGCAGAATTTTACGTTCATACATAATTGCAAAGCTTCCTTGTTTCTTTACAGTTATAGTATGCAAAGAGGCAAGTTTTTGAACCTGCCCCTTAAAAATGCACTATTTAATAACATGAATACGCGCCATTGCTCTCTGCAGTGCCGTCTCTGCACGCAGAATATCTGTCTCAGGAGTTTTGGTGCGAAGTCTCTCCTCCGCTCTTTCCCTGGCACGTTTGGCACGCTCCTCATCGATTTCCTCCGGCCATTCTATGATCTCTGCAAGGATCACCACCTCATTTTGCAGGATCTCTGCAAATCCCGCATGGAGAGCAGCCTCCTTTGTCTCCTCTGCCTCGGTAATGGTGAGAATACCGGGACTTATGATCACCGTAGTCGGAACATGTCCTTTTAAGACACCGATCTCACCTTCCGTGGTATTGAATTCCACCATGGAAACCTCACCCTGGTAGAAAACACGGTCGGGAGTGACTATTTTAAGTGTAAATAAATTCTGATCTGCCATCTGTACCCTCCCTACTTAACGCGGGCAAGTACATCATCAATGCTTCCTGCATTTAAGAAATAGCTTTCCGGAATGTCATCATGCTTGCCTTCCAGAATTTCCTTAAATCCGCGGATTGTCTCGTTTATCGGTACATACTGGCCGGCATAGCCTGTAAACTTTTCTGCCACAAAGAAAGGCTGGGACAAAAATCTCTGTACCTTTCTTGCACGGGAAACCACAAGCTTGTCGCTCTCTGAAAGCTCATCCATACCAAGAATCGCGATAATATCCTGCAATTCCTTGTATTTCTGAAGGATTTCCTGAACCCCTCTGGCTACCTCATAATGCTCTTCTCCCACAATTCTGGGATCCAGAATTCTGGAGGTGGACTCCAACGGATCTACCGCGGGATAAATACCCAGCTCCACGATGGAACGTGAAAGTACGGTGGTTGCATCCAGATGGGCAAAGGTTGTTGCGGGTGCCGGGTCTGTCAGGTCGTCCGCAGGCACATATACTGCCTGAATGGAAGTGATAGAACCGTTCTTGGTGGATGTGATACGCTCCTGAAGAGCGCCCATTTCCGTCTGCAATGTAGGCTGATAACCTACTGCCGAAGGCATACGTCCGAGAAGTGCGGAAACCTCTGAACCTGCCTGCGTGAAACGGAAGATATTATCAATGAACAAAAGCACATCCTTACCGCCCTTGTCACGGAAATATTCCGCCATGGTAAGTCCCGTAAGACCTACTCTCATTCTGGCTCCGGGGGGTTCGTTCATCTGACCGAAAACCATGGTTGTCTTATCGATAACACCGGAGTCTGTCATTTCGTGATAGAGGTCATTACCCTCTCTTGTTCGCTCACCTACGCCGGTAAATACGGAGTAGCCGCCGTGCTCTGTTGCAATATTTCTGATCAATTCCTGGATCAATACGGTTTTGCCAACACCGGCTCCGCCGAACAATCCGATCTTTCCACCCTTCTGATAAGGGCAAAGGAGGTCAACCACCTTGATACCGGTCTCCAAAAGTTCCTGCTGTGTGGACTGCTCCACAAATTCCGGTGCAGGTCTATGGATCGGTTCATAGCTTACTCCTTCCGGCGCAGGCTTATTATCGATAGGCTCACCTAATACATTAAAGATACGTCCCAGTGTATTTTCTCCTACAGGTACACTGATGGGGGAACCGGTTGCAACTGCATCCATGCCCCTTTTCAATCCGTCGGTCGTACCCATGGCAATACATCTGACCGTATCATCACCCAGATGCTGTGCGACTTCAACAGTAAGTGATCTGCCGTCTTCAAGCGGAATTTTGACCGCTTCGTTAATCTCAGGCAGCTTATCATCAAATTTGATATCAAGTACGGCACCGATGATCTGTGTGATTTTTCCAGAATTTTTTATATCTGCCATCTTTCCCTCTTTCTGTCTGTCATTTTTGCCTGACAGACGTATTTCTACGATATCATGCGATTTTCTTTAAGAGATCGCGTTTGCTCCCGCGATAATTTCTGTCAATTCCTGTGTGATGGAACCCTGACGCGCTCTGTTGTAGAGGAGCGTCAATCCGTTAATCATGTCCTCCGCATTGCTGGTCGCGGAATCCATGGCCTGCATTCTCGCACCGTTTTCACTGGCTACAGACTCCACCATACCGCCATAGATCAGGCTGGTAATATATTTGGGGATCAACAGATTTAAAGCTTCTTCGTCCTCCGGTTCAAAATTCATCAGTGCCTTGTCCATGGGAGTCTCCTCCCCGGAGCCCTCACCGCCTTCGGGAACACTTCCGTTCACCTCCACGGGAAGAAGCTTCAGTAAAGTGGGAACGTGCACCACTGTATTCTTAAACCCGGTATAAGCCAGATAGATCTCACTGATCTCTCCTTTTGCAAACCCTTCGAGAACCTCCTTGCTGATTGCCATGGCATCTGCATAAACAGGTTCCTCGATCACATCGGAATAATCCGCCCTGATCTCATAACTCTTTTGCAAAGCATCTTTTCCCTTTTTACCAATGGCATAAATGCACAAATCCTGATCCTTAAGCTCTCCATGTGTGATCAGCTTGATCACGTTGGAGTTATAACCACCTGCCAGACCTCTGTTGGAGGTGATCACGATAACTGCCTTCTTTCCGCCCTCTCCGGCCTTAAGGAATCTGTGATCCAGATTCTTTGTGCGGGCCAGGATCGATTGTACCGTGCTGTACATACAGCGGAAATAATCATTGGATTTTTCTGCATTCTGCTTTGCTCTCTGCAGCTTAACGGTAGAAACAAGCTTCATGGCTTTGGTAATCTGCTGGGTGCTTTGAATACTGCTCTTGCGCCTTTTTATGTCTCTCATTGAGGCCATAACTAATCACCTTTTCTTTCTACTGCTTATTTAAAAATGCTGCTTTGAATTCCTCTATGGCCTTCTTCAGCGTTTCTTCGGTTTCATCGGAGATCACCTTTTCAGCTGCGATGGCTGAAGGAACCTGAGGATATTTCGTATCCACAAATTCAAAGAATTCCTCTTCAAATCTGGTAATGTCCTCTGTGGGAACATCAAGAAGATACTTTCTTGTAACCGCATAAATAATCATAACCTGATACTGAACCGGCAAAGGCTTGTACTGAGGCTGCTTTAATACCTCCTTGATTCTTTCGCCCTGTGCCAGCTTCTCCTTGGTATCGGCGTCAAGCTCGGAACCGAACTGTGCAAAGGCTGCCAGTTCTCTGTACTGTGCCAGCTCCACACGGATAGGGCCCGCAATCTTTTTCATGGCCTTGATCTGTGCATCGCCACCGACTCTGGACACGGAAAGACCTGCATTTACTGCAGGGCGGAATCCTGAATTGAACATTTCTGTTTCCAGATAGATCTGTCCGTCTGTGATGGAAATTACGTTGGTAGGAATATAGGCAGACACATCACCTGCCTGGGTCTCGATGATGGGAAGTGCCGTCAGGGAACCTCCGCCGTATTCATCGCTCATGCGGGCTGCTCTCTCAAGAAGTCTTGAGTGAAGATAGAATACGTCACCGGGATATGCCTCACGTCCGGGGGGTCTTTTCAGAAGCAAGGAGAGTGTACGGTATGCAGCTGCATGCTTACTCAAATCATCATAGATGACCAGCACATCCTCTCCGTTCTCCATCCACTCTTCTCCTATCGCACATCCTGCATAGGGTGCGATATACTGTAAGGGTGCCAGTTCACTTGCTGTTGCAGCAACAACGGTTGTATAGGAAAGAGCACCAAACTCTTCCAATGTCTTAACGATAGAAGCGACGGTGGATGCCTTCTGTCCGATGGCAACATAAATACACTTTACACCCTGTCCCTTCTGATTGATGATCGTGTCAATGGCAATGGCTGTCTTACCGGTCTGTCTGTCACCGATAATAAGCTCTCTCTGCCCTCTTCCGATAGGTACCATGGAGTCGATCGCCTTGATACCGGTCTGAAGCGGTGTATCAACAGATTTTCTTGTGATAACACCGGATGCTACTCTTTCGATCTTACGGTACTTGTCTGTCTGGATGGGGCCTTTTCCGTCAATGGGCTGTCCCAGCGCATTCACAACACGTCCCAGCATCACATCACCGACGGGAACCTCAACCACTCGTCCGGTGGTCTTCACTGTGTCGCCTTCGTTGATGTTCTTGTTGCTTCCCAGAAGCACGGCACCTACATTGTCCTCTTCCAGGTTCAGTACCATGCCGTACACTTCACCGGGGAACTCAAGAAGCTCTCCCTGCATTGCATTTTCCAGACCATGTACACGTGCGATACCGTCAGCTACCTGAATGACAGTGCCGACATCTGATACTTCAAGCTCTGAAGCATATCTTTTGATCTGCTCTTTAATCACGGAGCTGATTTCTTCCGGTCTTAAATTCATGTATCTTACGCACCTTTCTGTTCTTTTTTATTTTACTGCTCGATTTTGGTTTTCAGCAGGGTTCTTCGCATTTCAAACAGCTTGGTCTTGATACTGCTGTCAACCACTCTGTCTCCGATGCGGATCACCATGCCGCCGATCAATTCTTCATCCACCATAAAATGCATTTCCATCTGCTTAAAGGATGTGGTGGCAAGAAGCTTTTCTTCTATTTCTTTCTGCTTTGCCATACTCAGCGGAATCGCTGTCGTCACATAGGCAATACCGATGCCTTTCAGCTTTTTTACTTCATCAATAAAATAGTCGAGGATCGCATCGATCTCACCATATCTGTCCTTGCTGACAACAAGGTGTAAAAAGCCGGAAAGCTCTTTGGAAATTCTTCCTTCAAAGACATCATCCAAAACCTTCAGTTTTTCTTCCTTCAGAATCTTGGGATGATTCATCAGCTTGTTAAAGTCCGGATTTTCCTTAAGCACTTCCCTGAGAGCCACAATCTCTGTAAGGAATGCATCTTCTCTGCCTTCCTCCACCGCCAGTTCAAACAAAGCTTCTCCATACGTTTTTGAAACTAGCTTAGCCATGTGCTCTCACCTATTTCTTTCAATGTTTCGTTTACAAGACTTTCCTGTACATTCGTATCAATGGAAGCCTTCACAATTTTTCCTGCCATCATGGATGCAATGACCACCATCTCGCGTTTCACATCGTCTGCAGCCTTCTTCTTTTCAAGCTCGGCTTCCACTCTGGCTCTCTCTATGATCCTTGCCGCTTCTTCCTTGGCGTCTGCCACGATCTTGTTTTCATTTGCAAGCGCCCGTTTTCTGGCATCGCTTAAGATTTCGTCCGCTTCCTTCTCGATGTTCTTCAGTTTGTCTTCATACTCCGTTTTCAGAGCGGCAGCATCCTCCATATCCTGAGCGGCGCTGTCCAGCTCTCCCTTAATCTTCTCCTGCCTTTTTTTCAGAAATTCCCTTGCAGGATTAAAGAGGAAGTAGGATGCAAATAAGAACAAAACGAAGATTGAAATCATCATCAGACCCGCGTCTGCAATCAACTGCAGATCCAGGTCAAATATTCTCGGTTCCATCCGTCAGCCTCCTTTCTGTTATTTTTTATCTGCCTGGAAGAATGCCTTCGGCATTCTTCTCCGGAAAATTTTTCCGGTTTTTAAGGTACAAGGGGCTTTACGAATAACAGAAGGATAGCAACCAGAAGACCATACAGACCTGTTGTTTCGGCAACTGCCTGTCCAAGTAACATGGTGGAAGTGATATCGGATTTTGCTCCGGGATTTCTTCCCACTGCTGCAGCGGCATGTCCTGCTGCAATACCCTGTCCTACACCGGGTCCGATACCGGCGATAACTGCCAGACCCGCACCGATTGCTGAGCAACCTAAGATAAAGTTAGTATTAAATTCCATTTTTGTTTCCTCCTTATGCTTTGAGCATTTTTATTCATTTTAATTTTCTTCTGTGGTACATGCATCCGTAATATACGTCATGGTCAGCATACAGAATACATAGGTTTGAATTGCTCCTGAGAACAAGTCAAAGTACACATGCAGTGCTGCGGGCCAGATAACGGCAAACTTATTAAGGAGTGCATAGATCAGTGCCATGATGGCTGTTCCCGATAAAATATTGGCAAACAGACGCAAGGACAATGAGATTGGTACGGCCAGATCGCTGATAATATTGATCGGTGCCCAGATCGGCCACGGCTCACACAATCCCTTAAGCACACCCGATACCTTCTGATGCTTAAACTTATTAAAGTGAATCAGCACAAAAGTAATAATGCCGAGTGCAAAGGTCACACCGTAATCGGCTGTGGGTGGGCGAAGCCCGAGAAGACCCGATATGTTACTGATCAGGATAAAGATAAAGATCGTACCGATATAATTGCGGAAATTAACGGCATATTTACCCATAACGCCGCCGATCATGCCATCCAGCATTTCCACGATCAGTTCCACCACATTCTGGAATGCGCCCGGAACTTCCGTTGCATGTCTGATTGCTCTGTTGGCAAACAGGCAGAATGCCATAATGATCAGCATGACGATCAAAACACAGACATGGGTTGTTGTGATCCATACGGTCTGTCCAAACAATTCATAAGAGAAAACCCCGTGTATCATAAAGTCCACAGATGTGCCTTCCGATAACAAGATTCCCTGCCCCATATTTTCACCTCCTTGCCTCCTGCTCATCTGCAGGTTCTTCTACTATAATTTCAGGGAGAATTTCTTCTCCGTAAAGCAATTTACTTATCTTTTTGGTAAAAGGCTGCATATACGCTGATATCTTAAGTCCCATGATGCCGAGAAAAGCGGTAAGGGGATTTGCCACTCCGGAAACCGCTGTCAGAATCAGCACCAGAACGATGATCAGATATCTGATGATATTCTGTCTGCTTAAGTAACTTACGGCTCCCTTCTCTCCCAGATCAAGACCTCTGTCGAGTCCTCTCCACATATGAAAAGCAGCAAATGCGGCAGTCAGGATTCCAATCCACAGCCCTGCACTGTACTCTCCTCTTTTTGCAAAGGGCAATAAACAGAGCTGGCACAAAATGCCGAAGATCAGGATTCCCGTTTCCAGCTCAAATAAGGTTCTGTTCATCTTCAGAATGCGTGTTTTCATGCTCTGCCTCCCTGCCTTTTTTCTTCTCTTCGGAAGTATGCCTTCCTTTATGGAGATATGCCGAGTCGCTGCTCTGCTTTCCGAATATGTTTTTTGAAAAGCGGTAAATATTCCAAAAACCCGCCGCGGCCCCCACAAAAAACAGGATAATAACGAGATAGGAAGTTCCAAGTTTCTTATCTAAGAATATACCCAGAAAAGAACAGATAAGGACAGGAACCAGCATATTGATACCGAACTGTCCGATCATGGTCAAAGACTGATATACATTTCGATTGAATTTATGCATTCCTCTCCCTCTCAAAGGTACTCATCATAGCTTGAAAACGCCTTTACACATACACTTATAGATTATACCCATTTTTTGCATTTATGTCTAGGAAAAAAGTTGACTTTCCATTCATATCAGTGTAGTATTTTGGAAAACAGTTTGTCCATAAAGATTGTATAAAATTTATGTAATTTTTTCATAAACCAAAAGGAGGCATTATGACAAATCCTGTCCTGTACCGCAGACGACTGATTCCTGACGAATGTATTCCTCTTAAGGATGACCTGATTTTGGAGTGCAATGAAGAACGCATTGTTACCTCCTGGAATGCGATCCGCCCCAAAAAGGATCTCCATCACGGTTTTTCCTGTTATTTCCTCAAGGAAGGGTTTAAGGTAAGCAAGTTCTATTATGAAGACGGACGCCTTCTTTACTGGTACTGTGATATCGTGAGCTATGATTACTCGCCTACGGACAACAGACTGATGGTGACGGATCTTCTGGCCGATGTGATCATTTATCCTGACGGCTTTGTGAAGGTAGTTGATCTCGATGAACTGGTGACTGCCTTGGAATCCCGCTCTATCACTTTGGACACCTTAAAATCCTGTCTGAACAGACTCGACAGACTACTGAAGCTCATTTATTCAGGAGGTTTTTCCGAACTGACCTCCCACATTGAGAAATATACCGTTCAATGATCATTTTACAATCAAAAATCCTGCTTCCGAAATAAGAAGCAGGATTCTTTTCATTTTAATAAAAGATGTGTCCTCCGATCTGAATTCCCGTAAGACCTTCTATGGGCGTTCTGAAGAACAGGCAATCGCCTACGGTGGTTGCTCCCGCCATCGCTTCATCCGCCGCTTTATAGCAGGCCGGTGTTGCATGATTTTCCGCCAGCGCAAGTGCAAGACGTCCGCTCGCCACCGGAGAAAACTGCTTGTTCTGATAAATGACTCCGACCACCGTATCCGGGAACACGGCACTCTTCACGCGGTTGATGACAACAGCTCCCACTGCTACCTGACCGGAATAAGGCTGGTTGCCCGCCTCGCAGTAAATCAGATTGGCAAGAAGATATCTGTCCCCGTCCGCAAAAGTGATTTCGGAGATATCTCTCCATGTGGACTGCGCAGCCAGCTGGGACAGTCTTCTCTCTTCCTCCAGCTGCTTCTGGAGCTGTGCAATATTGTTCTTCTGTTCTTCCAGCTGCTTTTCATAAGCCAGCATCTCCTGCTCCGTCTCCGAAATCTGATGCTGATAGTCGGAGATCTGCCCGGAGGTCTGACTTACCAGTCCCGCCACGCGGCTCTGCTCTGCCTCCACCTTGGTTTTCAGGTCATCCAGATCTTTCTTTTCCGATTCCAGTCTCGCTTCCTTGTCCTCAATGGAAGCTCTTGTCTCCTGATATTCCGTAAGCTGCTTTCTGTCATAGGCAGACAATTGTTCAATATAATCATTGCGGTTCAAAAGATCTGAGAAATTAGCCGAGCCAAAAAACATTTCAAGCAAAACATAGTCACGTTTTTCATACATGAACTGTATCCGCTTTTTCATCGCCTCATACTGTTCTTCTTCCACCTGTTTTGCTTCTTCAAGCTCCCTACCGGTCTGTTCAATTTCGGCTTCCTTATCCTCAATTTTCTGTTCCAGATCTGCCAGATTGTTGCTGACCTCGGTAAGGTCATTGTTCAGACTGTTCAGTTGACCCTTGAGCCCTTCTGTCGTATTCTGAAGACCCGTCAATTCTTCCTTCGTAGAGTCAATGGCCTCTTCCGTTTTCTCTTTTTCTTCTTTCGCCTGATTCAGCTTTTCTTCCGTATCTTTTATATCCGCATAAACAGTTGTGGGAACGGCGCATGCAAGCAAGGCAACCGCCGTAAGTACGGCAATCCACTGCTTTCCTGCTCGCTTCAAACGTCTCACCGCCTTATCTGTCTTCAATTACTTGGTACCAAAGATCCTGTCCCCGGCATCTCCGAGTCCCGGCACAATATAACCGTGATCATTCAGTTTCTCATCCAATGCACCGATATAAATATCCACATCCGGATGCGCCTCCTGCATTGCCTTTACTCCCTCAGGCGCAGCAATGATACACATAAAATGAATGTTCTTACATCCTTTCTCCTTCAGCATCTGAATCGCTGCCACGGAGGAACCACCGGTAGCCAGCATGGGATCTACCACAAAAATTTCTCTCTCTGCACAGTCTGCAGGTAATTTACAATAATACTCCACAGGTTTTAAGGTTTCGGGGTCACGGTAAAGACCAATGTGTCCCACCTTTGCGGCAGGGATAAGAGTAAGCATACCGTCCACCATACCCAGTCCCGCACGGAGAATAGGTACTACTGCCATCTTCTTTCCCTTTAGCTCTTTCACTGTAGTCTCACAGATAGGAGTCTGGATTTTTACCTCCGAAAGCTGCAGATCTCTTGTCGCTTCATAACAGATCAGCATGGCGATCTCGCTTACCGTTTTTCTGAAATCCTTTGTTCCCGTGTCAGTCCTTCTGATATAACCGATTTTGTGCTGGATCAGCGGGTGATCCATAATAACTGTTCTTGCCATTTTTTCTACCTCCGTACTTTTATTTTTCTATCTTTGAAATTCTTCTGATATGATTTTCTCCCTGTGAAAATTCCGTATCCAAAAAAGTATCCACAATTTCCAAGGCGAGATTTTTCCCTGTGATGCCGCCACCAAGCGCCAGCATATTGGCATCATTGTGAAGTCTTGTCATTTTGGCCAGATAAGGATCCGTGCAAAAAGCACAGCGAACGCCTTTCACTTTGTTTGCCGCAATAGAAATGCCGATTCCGGTCGTACAGACAACAATTCCTCTGTCACAGGTACCATCCGCAACTGCCTCCGCAGCCGCTTTTCCGAAATCCGGATAATCACAGGAGCTCTTGCCAAAGCACCCAAAATCCTTCACTTCCAAGCCTCTTTCCTTTAAATGCTCCATGACCTGCATCTTCAGATCGTATCCGCCATGGTCACTTCCAAGTGCTATCATCACACTTTCCTCCTTATATGTTCTCTATTTTTTATCAGGGGAAGTTACGCGTACCACCTGATGTCCTGCTGCCTTCAAAAGCCTGTTCATAATAGCTTGTCCGATTCCCTCATGGGGAAAAGACTCCGCAAACATGATCTGTACCTCATCATCATCAAATTCCCGCAGAATTCTGAAAAGATGTCTGGCGATTTCCTCTTCATTCTGCCGCTTGCCGGCACTCTTCACATCTCCGCCCAGGTATTCTGCAGCAGTTTCGTCCGTGGCAATCACACCGGTTTTGATTCCTTCTTTTTGAAGCGTTTCCACCTGATCGTTAATGTATTTCACCACCGCCGAAGGCTCACCTTCCACAATGGTCAGATTTCCCTTGGGAGCATAGTGCCTGTACTTCATCCCCGGTGCTTTGGGAGCCTGTCCGGAACGATTGTCAATGATCGTTTTGTCAACATCTACCTGACCAATAGCTTCCTTCAGCATTTCCTCGGTGATATAGCCGGGACGCAGAATCGTGGGCCTGCTTTCCGAAAGATCGATAATCGTAGATTCAAGGCCGATATTGACCTCACCGCCGTCAATAATCATCTCTATCTGTCCGTCCAGATCCTCGATCACATATTTTGCCACAGTAGGGCTTGGCCTGCCGGAACGATTTGCACTGGGCGCTGCCACATAACCTCCTGCAGCATCAATCAGTGCTCTTGCCGTCCTATTGGAGGGCATTCTCACCGCCACCGTATCAAGTCCTCCGGTAGTGGCATAAGGAACCACATCTGACTTGTTAAAGATCATGGTGAGCGGTCCAGGCCAATACTTTTCGGCCAACAGATAAGCTTCCCTCGGTATCTCCCTTACGATTTTAGGCAATGCACCCATGTTGGAAATATGCACGATCAGCGGATTGTCCGAGGGGCGCCCCTTTGCCGCGTATATCCTGGCGGAAGAATTCTCATTCAGGGCATCTCCCCCAAGTCCGTAAACCGTTTCCGTGGGAAAGGCTACCAGACCGCCTTTTTTCAAAATTTCACCGGCCTCTCTGATGGCCTCTGTATCTATATTATTTTCGTCTATTTTCAGGATTTTGGTATTCATATATTTTCCTTCTTTATTACCAAGTATACTCTATCACATTTTTTTCTGTTTGACTAGTAATGCATATTGATATATTTCATGACACCCATATGAATATTCCATGCCAGTTTCTCCTGATAATAGGGTGTCACCAGTTTCTCAGCCTCCGCCCTGTTGGAAAGAAAGCCGCACTCCACGATCACAATGGTTCTCTTTGTCTTTTTCAGAAGGTAATAGCTGTCATTCCCTTTTGCCTGGCGATTATTTTCCATATCCAGAAAACGGAGTTGTTCCTGCAGCAGTTCTGCCAGTTCTCTACTCTTCTCACTGGTCTGATAAAAAAAGACCTGGGCTCCTTTCACATATTCCTCATGGTAGCTGTTCTGATGAATGCTCACAACGAGCACCGGATCAGCTTCCTCGATAATGGCAAGACGCCGCTTCATGTCCTGGACCTTTTTGTTGGATGCCCCTTCATCATAAAGACCATTTTCATCCTCCCTTGTCATGACCACCTTAATATCCTCCGCCTCCAGAAACTTTTGCAGCATTCCGGCAATCTGCAGATTGATATCTTTTTCCAATGCATTGTTGACACCCACTTTCCCGGGATCGGATCCTCCATGTCCCGCATCTATCACCACACAGATCTGTCCCTCCTTGTTTTCTCTTTCCTTCTCCGCTTCCGCCGCCCGTTCTGACAGCACGCTTCCGGAAGAAACGTAAGCTGCTCCCTCCCTTGCTATAATAAACATGGAAACCAGCAAAATACCGGACATTGCCAGTCTCAAAATTCTGTTTTGGTTCTCCGTCATGGTCTCATTCCACCATATGTATTTTCATATTATACATATGAAAAAATAGCTGCAGATATAACTCTGCAGCTACCTTTATCTTGCACACTTCTCTTCTGTTTACTGATTGAGATAGGTTTCTATTTCATCCCAGATTTCCGGTTTTTCAAAGCCCAGTCTCCAGGCTGCCACTCCACCGATTCCGTATTTCTCCATGATATTCAGCTTGACCCGGATCGATTCTTCATCTTCAAGCCATACCTGATACAGCGTATCACCCGATGTATATTCACCATAATTCTGGCATGTCTCCTCATTCCACTCCACATCTATGTTATGTGCCGCCACATATTCCTCCGCAGTCTCCATTCCCACAGCCTGACTGCTGATGGAGCTGCCGGTAGTCTCCCATATTCTGGTGTAAAAAGGAATGGCATTGATCACTTTATTTGCAGGAACCTGGCTGACCGTGTCGGCAATACCGTTTTCTACATAATTAATTGAAGCCACACTTCCGGCCTCAGGGCTTCCGGCATAATGTTCATCATAGCCCATGATAATCACATAATCTGCCACAATCCCCTGTTCTCTTCTGTCATAATGGTCCGTATAACCGGTGGGAACATAATTGTCCACGGACAGGACAATGCCGTTCTTCCTGCAGGAGACGGATAATTCTCTGATAAACTCGATATAATGCTCCCCGCAGTCCATACTGATCTGCTCAAAGTCCACATTGATACCGTCAATTCCATACTGCTGCACCTCTGTCACAAGACCGTCAATCAGTTTTCTCCTTGTGGTTGTGGAGGAAAGGATCTGATACATATCAATGCTGTCCTTATACTCAATATTTTCTACAAGAGCCCAAACCTCCAGTCCCATGCCGTGAGCTTTTTCCACATAATCCGCGGAGGCAAAACTGGTAAAGTTTCCTTCATTGTCCGAAAGCTTAAACCAGGTAGGCGATATCACATTCAATCCTTTTGTATTTGCCGTTACACTTTGCAGCGTATCATTTCCGACCGTTCCTGCCACCACATGCCACCCGAGATTGATCTTATAATCTCTGGTGAGAGATGTATATTCAGGTTCTGTATAATCCGTAACCGGTATGGGCAGTTCACTCCTGATATTGTTAAGACGTTTGTTTTCCACATAACCAATCACGGAGTCTGCAGTCTTCACTTTTGTCCAGGTCTCCATCTGCTCTAAAACAGTTACCTTATCACCCTTTGCCACATCTGTAAGAATCGGGCTTTTTACGCCGCCCTTCTCCCTTACCTTTGTGTTTTTTTTGATGGAAGCGACCTGCATCTCCTCCCACTGTGTATCAATTTGTACACGATTTGGATCCGTAAACACCTCATAGCCAAAATTCGTGTACTGCTTTACATAATCCACTGCCACATAAAGCTTCTCTCCTTCATATCGGGCAATGGTATATCCCAAATCCTCACTGCCGTCCTCCGTCTCTTTTACGGAGCTTCCGATGACTACCTTCACAATGTCCTCGGGAAGTGTATACAGCAGAAGGTCCTCATTTCTGTCCATATAAAATCTGTCGTTCAAATATTTGTGAACTGTATCCAAATCCAGATACCAGGTTCCGTCAATCACTCTTGCCCGTTCTTCCACAATCTCGTTCTGAAGCACGATGGCAGCGTCTTCGGAATCACTGATATGATAATAGGCATTCAGATCGGCCCGTTCCTTGGAATAAGAATATTTTTCTATGATCTTACTTCCGAAGCTTATGCCTCCTATTATTATAATAAGGGCAATTGCAATCAATATGGGAACTACTTTTTTCTTCATATATGATATCCTCCAATCGCCCTATATTATAACAAACTATTACTTTATCGTCATTACAAATTTTGACTTTTTTCACGCCGGTAATTTCTGTCATTTTTTCCGGCAGATGTCTTTTTTCAGTATGGTGTTTTATGCTTTTTGATCGCTATACGGGGGTTATGCATGCGCTCAGATCTCTTTGACAACCGCCGGAAAAATTTAGCAGGAGGCTAATCCAGAGAAATCCTGTCATATCTGATCTCTTTTATTCTTCCCTCTTTGTCGGTCACATAATCAGGCATATACAGAGTGTCTTCCCTGACGCAATTTTGTTCAATGCTTTCAGAAGAAGCCGGTGTACCGTCCATATAGAGTCTGATACCTGCTTCTTCCCATTTTTTCAGTCTCTGTACAAGGGAATCCGAATATTTTTCATTCATTTCAGCCATATTTGCTCCCATCTGTCTTTTCGTTTGCATGTTCCGGTCTTCCAAAAGGAGTCGTGATATGTTTATGCCGAAAAACAAATAAACTCAAAGACTGATTATAGATTTTTATTCATGACAATAATAAAATAATAGCTGAGATGCCGGACAGGTATCAAAATCAATTACTGCTTAGCGAATTTTCCGTGAATTATAACAGTGAAATACTGCCGGTGATTTTTCGCGACAGGCACAATCATTAAGCCTGTAAGACTGCCTTCTTAAAACCAATTCGGAATAAAATGTGTGAATGTCACATCACAAAGAATCATATAAAATAAGAAGGAAAGATCGAAGTCGGCTTCACCAACTTCAATTGATTTTATTTGCTTTGAAAAAAATGTAAAATACTGTATCCCATGCCTCCTCCTGATACATGATTTATCCGGAAGCATCTCATGTGCACATTGTAGTAGTTATTCCCATATTTTTCAAGCAGTTTTATAGTTTTTTTATATATTTTTCACAAATAATTATATTGTAGCCTCATATAGAAGGAAATTTATTAAATTTTCTTAAACACCTGCCTGTCCTATTGACTAAAATGGGTCCAAAGTATAAAGTATAGATACATTAAGTTTGTTGTCACCAACCGGTGGGACAGCAGTATCTTAATAGTAAGGATGTGATAATTATGAAAATAGAAAAAGTAAATGATCATCAGATTCGATGCACTCTCACCAGAGAAGATCTGGCAGACAGAGAATTAAAATTGAGCGAGCTGGCTTACGGCACCGAAAAAGCGAAAGATCTGTTTCGCGATATGATGCAGCAGGCCTCTTATGAATTTGGATTTGAAGCAGAGGATATCCCCTTAATGATAGAAGCAATTCCCTTAAACTCTGAATGTATTGTTCTCATCATTACCAAGGTGGAGGATCCGGAGGAGCTTGATACCCGTTTCTCCAAATTTGCTCCGTCCGTTCATGAAGACAATGACTCGGCAGAAGATGTTCTCGACACGATCACGGAAGGAGCCGACGACGTCCTCGATTTGTTCAAGAAGATCCAGAACCGCCATGCGTCATCTTCCGGCCAGGAAGCAGGCGATACGGAACCCTGTGTGGATTCCGGTGCTGCAAGACGTTCCCTCAAGGATGCTTTGCAGAAAAAAATTGCCGAGAGTGCCGAATCCATGGAGCTCACAAAGCTTTATGCTTTTTCCTCTCTCCACGAGGTAATAAAGCTCTCTCATGTACTTTCCGGTTATTACAACGGAAACAATTCCCTCTACAAGCAGGAGGACGGTTCCTATATTCTTGTGCTTTCCAAGAGCGGGCACACTCCGGTGGAATTCAACAAAATCTGCAATATTCTTTCTGAATACGGCAGCATGGTGAAATCCGCCACGGCTTCAGAAGCTTATTTTGAAGAGCATTTTGAGCCCATCATTAAAGACAATGCTCTGCAGTCTTTATCCTCTGTCTAAATGATACTGGCATTTATTTTGGATCAGAAACGGCGCACATTTCCTTTCCGGGAAATGTGCGTTTTTTTGTGTATTTTCTTATGGAATATCTTGGTTTTTGGAGAATTAAATGATAAAACCTGACTTTCAGAATTAAACATTAAAACATGGTGCTAAGCCAAAGATTAAAAC
>CAMEIH010000028.1 GCA_945917985.1 uncultured Clostridium sp.
TCTGACCTCCCGAAAGGGTTCCGCAAAGGGCATCAAAATCCG
Organism: uncultured Clostridium sp.; assembly: GCA_945917985.1. Taxonomy (GTDB): domain Bacteria; phylum Bacillota; class Clostridia; order Lachnospirales; family Lachnospiraceae; genus Suilimivivens. Next base: position 43 of record CAMEIH010000028.1, read on the forward strand.
TCACTCCCAGCCTTGTCAGCATGGTCTTCGCCTCTGTCTCGACCTCTTTCCTGTCATGAACTGCCTTGCTGCTCTCCCCGTACTTTTTGAAAAGCGCATCGAGTACCGTCTCATCCCTGTCAAAAACAGGATGCTGGGGAAGGTAACTGCACACCACATGGCTCGCCATGGTAATGCTGCCCTTATCCGGCTCCTCCTGCCCGGAGATCATCTTAAGGAGCGTTGATTTCCCTGTTCCGTTAATTCCGATAATTCCAACCTTCTCCCCTTCCTGCATATAAAAGGAAGCACTGTCAAACAGCTTTCTTTCTCCGTATGATTTTTCTATACTTTCCACTGTCAAAATATTCATTTTGTTAGCTGTTACCTTTCATTCATCCATACGCGCATCTGATTTTCTCCGCGGTTTCCCCAGGTATAGTAGGGAACCGCTATCGCCTTGCAATCTTCTTCCCCCGGTCTTTGACTGGTATAAAGGCCCTCGATTTTCTCCTGTCTCACCGCCTCCACAGACAGTATAACCGTACCGCCAAGCAGTTCTTCCTGATAATCAGAAGCTGTCACTTTGGCATCCTTTTTCAGAGAAAGAGAAAGCACATCCTCGCCATTATCCACACCTTCAAAGCAATAGACAAGAGGTCCTCTCTGTAAAGCCTTGCAGCCTGTAAGCCTCGGCACCTTTGAAGAAGCATAGATGAATTCCGGCGTGCCGTCCAAAACAAGCATCACACGGTCTCCATCCTGCACTTCCAGATAAGCGTAGCCCTTCTTTAACGTACAGTCCGTCTCATTTCCATTGATTGTAATTGAAAAATGTTTGCTGAAGGAAGGAATGCGCAAGGCAAGCTTTCCCCCTTTTTCCACTTCATAGGTCACGGTAAAGTCGTAAGGGTACTCTGTCCTGCACGTAAGCTTCATACCGTTATCAAAGCAGACCTGTCCGGCTGCAAACAAATGGCAGAAAGCGGTGTCCTTATTTTCCCCGTAGGCATATTTTCCAAAGGAGGAGATCAGCCTTGCCACATTAGGCGGACAGCAGGCACAGGCATACCACTTCGGTCTCTGTGGAAGATCATGACGGTGGGTAGGAGAAACGCCGGAAATACCGGGTACCACCTCCAGCGGATTCACATAAAAGAACCGCTTGCCGTCGAGCTGCATTCCTGCCAGAACCGTATTGTAAAAAGCCCTCTCCATCACATCGCTATACTCACTGTCCACTTCATTTTCCAGCATTTTGGAAGCAAAAAACATAAGGCCGATGGACGCACAGGTCTCCGCATAGGCGGTATCTCCGGGCAGATCATAATCCACGCTGAACGCCTCTCCCAGCACTGTGGAACCAATACCTCCCGTGACATACATTCTCCGTTTCGTGATGCTTTCCCACAATCTTCTGCAAGCCTCAAGCAGCTCAGCATCATTTGTCTGAGCGGCAAGATCTGCCATACCCGTATAGAGATAGACTGCCCGCACCGCATGTCCTGTGGCATCCTTCTGTTCCCGCACGGGTGCACCGCTCTGCTGATACTCTGTATTAGTAGCATCATTGCCCCATACCGTCCAGCTTCGCTTCTCCTTTTCCTTCTCATAAAAATGAGGGTCAACACCCCGTGTGTTGATAAAATGCTCTGCCAGCGCAAGGCAATGCTGATTTCCCGTCAGACGGTACATCTTCATCAGAGCCAGCTCCACCTCCGGATGTCCCGGATATCCCTCGTTTCCCTCTACAATAAAATGCTGATAAATATGTTCTGCGTTCTTCAGCATGACATCAAGAAGCGCCCTCTTTCCCGTTGCCTCATAGTAGGCACAGGCTGCCTCCATCATATGTCCGCTGCAGTACAATTCATGGCCTTCCAGGAGATTGGTCCAGCGTTTTTCTCTGTCCTTAATGGTATAATAAGTATTCAGATAGCCATCCCTATCCTGTGCATCTGCAATATATCCGATCAGCGTATCCGCTGTTTTTTCAAGCTCAGGGTCCGGAAAAAGAGCCAGAGAATAGGCAACCGCCTCCAGCCATTTGGCCGCATCACTGTCCTGAAATACCATGCCGTAAAAACCATCTCCGGTATCCTCACCACGCACTGCTTTCCCCGCATTGACAAAATTCCGTACCACATGGCTTTTTTCCGTATCCGGTGTTTCGTCACAGAGCACACTGTACTGATAGGGAATCACTTCATCCCTTACAAGCTTCTGATATTTTCCGATAAATCCCTCCGACCGGTAATTTTTGATCTTTATCTGTTCCTGCTGTCTCATTTCCTTCCGTTCCTTTTCACTTATTTTTCTGTCAGGCAACTGCCTGTCTTTTTCTATTATGTTCCGAAACAATTTACAAAGCAACAAAAAAATGCAGACAAACAAAAAGCACCGGATGTCCGGTGCCTGTCTCCTCCGTATTCTATTTATCCTCGATGGTATCGGCAATGATCTTCCTCATTTCACTTTTATCCCTGCCGATTGCAAATGCCAGCTCCGAATAAAGATTATCCTCCGCAAGTTTAAAGTATCTTTCATCGATCACTGTGCTTTTCTTGCCCTGTTCATTTCTTTCCTTTCTCCTCAGGTACAGATTCTTGATGATACCGATCAGTTCCGCAGGGTTACAGCTTTGTATCGCTTCCTTGTATTCCTGTTCCCGAAGCTTATCATTGGAGCTCCATTCTCTCTCGGTTTCCGGAATTCTTCGGATCACCTCCCAAGCCTCGTCCTCGCTCAGTACTTTCCTTATATTCGTATTCTTGGAATCTACCGGTACATATACCTTGGCACTCTGACACTCCCTCGGAATCAGTAAATAATACAGTTTGTTCTTATCCGTGCCCGGCATATCAAGATGCAGGATATCCTCTACCTTGCAGACTCCGTTATTTGCCTTGATAACGTAATCTCCGATCTCATACATGCAAATCACTCCCTTTGTTGTCTTCCATTCATCGCTATTTAATAATTTTATCATTCTTTTCATGGGATTTTCAAAGGCACTTTTGAACAAAAATTTTTGATTATACAGGGACAAATTGCCACTTCGCGGAGAATAATTATTTCACTTTTCAGATTTTTAGAAAAATTAGGAAAATTTAATCAAACGCCTTGACAAGCTTTTTTATAAATGGTATAGTAGCAAAGTGGTTCGGGTAACCGATACCTACTTGGGATCTTAGCTCAGCTGGGAGAGCATCTGCCTTACAAGCAGAGGGTCACAGGTTCGAGCCCTGTAGGTCCCACTCCTGTATAACAGGTCAATTTTATATGGCGAGATAGCTCAGTTGGCTAGAGCATACGGTTCATACCCGTAGTGTCGAGGGTTCAAATCCCCCTCTCGCTACTACTTCAAAAGTGTCGGAAATGCTGAAAATACAGCACTTCCGATATTTTTTTGATTTAAGAAGTCTATGTAATTTGTTTACTTTTGTTTACTTTTTTAGTCTCAGGCGCCCTGCGAAAGAAAAAGTCACCTTCTCTCCCCTTCCCTGCTAACCAAAAAGCAGGATTATCTGCAGCAAACCTTTTCCTTTTTATAAGGTCCAGGACTGCAGCCACCTAAACCAAAATAAATTTGCGATAGTAATTGTAATTTTAACAAGTTTCGAATATAATAAAAATGTGATTATTGTACACAAAAACTTTAATAAAAATGTGATTAGGTGCATATATGGAACGATTGATTTTAAACAAGCTTGTAGAATGGAAGAATTCTCCTTATCGCAAGCCGCTGATCTTAAAAGGTGTACGTCAGGTAGGTAAAACGTGGATTCTCAAGGAATTCGGTAAACGTTATTATGAAAATACAGCCTACTTTAACTTCGATGAAAACGAGGAATACAGACAGTTCTTTGAAACTACCAAGGATGTGGACCGGATTCTTCAGAATCTGATGCTGGCCAGCGGTCAAAAGATTATGCCTGAAAAGACCCTCATTATCTTTGATGAAGTGCAGGACTGCCCAAAGGTTATCAACTCCATGAAGTATTTTTGCGAGAACGCCCCGCAGTATCATATCGCCTGCGCCGGTTCCCTGCTGGGCATTGCACTGGCAAAGCCTTCTTCCTTCCCGGTGGGAAAGGTCAACTTTATGCAAATTGACCCTATGACATTTACAGAGTTCCTGCTGGCTAATGGTGATGAGAACCTGACTAAGTATCTGGAAACGATGAGCACGATTGAGCCTATCCCTGATGCTTTCTTCAATCCTCTGTACGAAAAATTGAAGATGTATTATGTGACCGGTGGAATGCCCGAATCTGTTAAGATGTGGACAGAGGCACGTGATGTTGCAGCCATGCAAGAAGCCCTGTCCGGAATTATTGGTGCATACGAACGTGACTTTGCAAAGCATCCCAACATCAGTGAGTTTCCGAAGATCTCGATGATCTGGAAATCGATTCCTTCTCAGCTTGCAAGGGAAAACAAGAAGTTCATTTACAAGGTTGTCAAGGAAGGCGCAAGAGCCCGTGAATACGAGGATGCCCTGCAGTGGCTGGTGGATGCAAGACTGGTGCATAAGATCTACCGTAGCACTGCTCCCGGCCTGCCTGTGGCTGCTTACGATGACCTGTCAGCATTTAAAATCTATCTGGTGGACGTGGGTCTGCTTCGCCGTCTGGCACAGCTGGCTCCTACAGCCTTTGGGGAAGGCAACCGCCTGTTCACCGAATTCAAAGGCGCGCTTACCGAAAACTTTGTGCTTCAGACGTTGATCACGCAGTTTGAAGTGGTTCCACGGTATTGGAGTCAGAATAATCCACCCTATGAAGTGGATTTCCTGATCCAGCGGGAAAATGACATTTTCCCAGTAGAGGTTAAATCTGAAGCCAACACATCCAGCAAGAGTCTCAAGAAGTTCAAAGAACTGTTTCCTGACAAGGTAAAACTCCGTATCCGCTTTTCTTTGGAAAACCTGAAGCTGGATGATGATGTATTGAACATCCCTCTGTTCATGGCTGATCAAGCTGATCGACTGATTGGACTGGCGCTAAAGCAGCGCTAACTACTTTAACAACTCTCCCAATGAGGGGCGCAAAAATGACAGATTACGACAAGAAATGAAAGTCACAGCTAAAAACTGTGACTTTGTGTGACTTTTGAGATATCATGCCCTCTGAAACGCTTGATTCTACTGGCTTTTTTTATTGCAAGAGATTTTTCAAATCCCCCTCTCACTACTATTAAAAAGCGGAAACCTTGAATCTAAGGTCTCCCCTTCTTTTATTTCAATGCCTCCTTTTTATCTCTTTACTCTTGCACCCGCACCATTCATGATTGCTTCCACTTCTTTCTTGCTTGCCATTGTCGTGTCACCGGGTGTGGTCATTGCCAGGGCGCCATGTGCAGCCCCGTAATTCACTGCAATCTGGGCATCACCTGTGGTCATAAGTCCGTAAATCAGCCCGGATGCAAAGGAGTCTCCTCCGCCTACACGATCCATGATCTCCAGGCCCTTATACTGATTTGACTGATAGATCTCTCCGTCAGCCCAGCAAATGGCACTCCAGTCATTGACAGTAGCTGTTTTTACCTCCCGAAGTGTGGTTGCCACTGCCTTAAAATTAGGATATACCTCTGCTGCGTGATTGATCATTTTTTTATAACCATCCAGATTCAGTTCCTTCAGATTCTCATCATTTCCTTCAATTTCAAAGCCAAGACACGCTGTAAAGTCTTCCTCATTTCCTATCATGACATCCACATATCCGGCGATTTCCCGGTTAACCTCCTGCGCTTTTTGAAGTCCTCCGATTGCGCTCCACATGGATGGACGATAATTCAAATCGTATGATACGACTGTGCCATATTTCTTTGCAGTCTTAATTGCTGCCAGAACTGTTTCGCAGGACTGCTCGGACAAAGCGGCATAAATACCTCCCGTATGCAGCCAGCGCACACCCAGTTCTCCGAAAATATATTCAAAGTCAAAGTCCTCCGGTGTTGCTTTGGAAATTGCCGTATTCGCACGGTCAGAACATCCTACTGCTCCGCGAATACCAAAGCCTCTCTCCGTAAAGTTCAAACCGTTTCTGCAGATTCTTCCGATTCCATCTGTTTTCATCCATTTGATCAGAGAGGTGTCCACACCGCCCTGCAGGATAAAATCCTCCATAAGCATACCTATTTCATTGTCTGCAAAAGCCGTGATCACTGCAGTTTTCAGTCCGAAGCAACGCCTTAGTCCACGCACAACATTGTATTCTCCGCCGCCTTCCCATGCACGGAAGCTGCGCGCTGTGCGGATTCTCCCTTCACCGGGATCCAGCCTCAGCATCACTTCCCCCAGAGATACTGCGTCAAATGTACAATCTTTTTCCGGTTTTAATTTCAGATCCATTCTGTTTTCCTCCGATTTCTTTAATGACCTTTAATATCAAGCTTTTTTTCTATTTCCGATTATGCACGAATGGATGAAGCAAGCTCCACTGCTTCCTTTGTCATTCTGCATATTTTATCAAATTCCCCGTTTTGAATCATATCTCCCTTTACCATCCAGCTTCCGCCACAACAAATAACTTTGTTAAAGCTGAGATAATCTTTGATGTTCTTTGGGCCGATTCCACCGGTAGGCATAAACCTGATCATCGGATAAGGCGCTGCCATTGCTTTCAGCATAGGAACACCCCCTGCCTGCTCTGCCGGGAAAAACTTAACAACCTTTAAGCCTCTCTTCACAGCCTGTGCAACTTCGGAAGGTGTAATACAACCGGGAAAGATCGGAATGTCCTTAGCAATGCAATAGTCCACGATCTCCGGATCAAATCCGGGACTCACAATAAACTTTGCTCCTGCGGCTGTCGCACGGTCTACCTGATCTGTCGTAAGTACAGTACCCGCTCCAACCAGCATCTGCGGATATTGACTGCACATCCTTCTGATTGATTCCTCCGCTGCATCGGTGCGGAAGGTCACTTCCGCACAGGGCAGGCCTCCCTCGATGAGCGCCTTTGCAAGCGGCAGTGCATCTTCGGCATCATTCAGCACAACCACAGGGACAACTGCAAATTCATAAAATTGCTCTTCCAATGTTTTCATTTTTATATTCCTTTTTTCTATACTTTATATGCACAAAAAGGAACCCGGCACTTCTCAGTGTGCGGTTCCTTTTGCTATATACGCTGTAGATTCTCTCTCAATCAATTCAGCCTCAAATACAATATGTTCATGGGCTTTTTTGCCGGAAATAATATCAAACAAAAGCCTGATCGTTGTATAGGCCATATCTTCCACCGGCTGTTTCATTGTGGTGATGCTCGGATTATAGTATTTTCCAAGATCAATTCCGTCAAAGCCTGCCACAGAGACATCCTCCGGAATCTTTAAGCCTGCTTCCTTAAGTGCCCTGCAGGCTCCCACAGCCAAACTGTCTGATGTGGCGTAAATTGCAGTAAACGGTATCTTTTCTTCCAAAAGCTTCTTTGTGGTGAGATAACCGTTTTCCATGGAATAGTGCTCGATATCCTCTATCGCCGAACGAATCAGGTTCTCTTTCACAGGAATCTTTTTATCCTTCAGTGCTTCCCTGTACCCTTCCAGACGAAGCTGTCCAATACTGCGGAATTCGCTCTCTGCCGTCAGAATCGCAATATCACGGTGTCCCAGACCAATCAGATATTCCGTCATGCGGTAGCTCTCCTTGCGGTCATCCACTGCAATATTGGAATAGGATGTTTTACTGATCGATTTTGGGGCTGCGCTGCCTATGGTTGTAAAAATATAGGGAATATGAAGATTGCCCAGTTTCTCCTTGGAGTGAGCAAAAATACCTCCGAGGAAAATAATACCGCGCAGTCTCTTTTCCTTTTCAAGCTGAAGTGCCACATTCACTTCATCCTCATAATATTCCACATGCTGCAAAACCATGGTGTATTTCTTTTTTCGAATCTCTTCTTCAATAATCTTGATCATATTGCTGAAAAAGGGATTGGTAATTCCTTTTACCAGGACCGCAATGCACTTTGCATCCGTTCTCTTCAAATTTCTGGCGCTGTTGTTAGGCACAAACCCGCTTTCATTGATGACCTGCATGATCATTGTTTTTGTCTCCGGATTGATGTCCGGATGATTATTGATTGCGCGCGATACCGTGCTGACGCCTACACCACATTGTCTGGCAATATCTTTTATAGTAATTTCAGGCATACGACTGCCTCCTGCTCTCTCTGACTATATTTACTATAACAAATATGACTGTTTTCTGCCATACAATTTTGACAATTTATTCATCTTTTCTGCCAGAGTGTCCGTACACTCTCCGTCTTTCAGACGCCACTTCCAGTTGTCTCCCAAAGTGGACGGTGTATTGATTCTTCCCTCGCTGCCAACTCCCAGATAATCCTGAATCGGAATAACCGCAGTATCTGCCACACTTGCAAGTGCTGCCCTGATAAAGACCCACGAAATATCCTCTTCATCACGGATATCCAGATATTCCTTTGCCAGTTTCTTATCCTGACTGTCCAGTTCATTGAACCATCCCACAATCGTGTTATTGTCATGTGTGCCTGTATAAACCACACAATTCTTCGTATAATTATGCGGGAAGTAGTCACTTTCTTCTCTGGAATCGAATGCAAACTGCAAGATTTTCATGCCCGGATATCCTGTTTCTTTCACCAGATCAATAACGCTCTGTGTCAGGAAGCCCAGATCCTCGGCAATCACCGGTTTATCTCCCAGCTTTTCTTTCATCACTCTGAAAATATCATATCCGGGTCCTTTTTCCCAGTGACCGAACTCTGCCGTGCTGTCCCCGTAGGGAATGGAATAATACTCGTCAAAACCTCTGAAATGATCGATGCGCACCACATCATACAACTGATAACAATATGCAATGCGTTTTATCCACCACTCATAACCTGTACTTTTGTGAAATTCCCACTTGTAAAGCGGATTCCCCCATAACTGTCCCGTCTTTGAAAATGCATCCGGCGGACATCCTGCCACTGCCGTGGGAACCCGTTTTTCATCCAGTTGGAACAACTCCGTATGGGACCAGGTATCAGCGCTGTCAAAGGCAACATAGATAGGAATATCGCCAATGATCTGTATTCCGTTTTTGTTTGCATAACACTTCAATGCCTGCCACTGCTCAGAAAACAGATACTGTACAAACTGATAAAACTTAACTTCATCACAATACTTTTCCTGATACCTTGCCAAAGCTTCCGGCTTTCTGATCCTGATATCCTCATCCCATTCGATCCAGCTCTTTCCGCCGAAAACTCCCTTCACTGCCATATAGAGGGCATAATCATGAAGCCAAAACTCATTTTTTTGCACAAAATCCAAAAATGATGGATCTCTCTCAATATCGCTGTTCTTATATGCTTTTTTCAGTAATTTAAATCTGGTCTGATAGATTTTTTCATAATCCACATATCGGGGATCATCACCAAAATCACTGTTTTCACAGTCCTCCTTCGTAAGATATCCCTTCCTGATCAGATCCTCCAAATCAATATAATAAGGATTTCCTGCAAATGTTGAAAAGGATTGGTAAGGAGAATCTCCGTACCCTGTCGGTCCCAGCGGCAAAATCTGCCAGTAACTCTGACCGGCTTTTTTTAAGAAATCAACAAATACATATGCTTCCTTGGAAAAAGAACCGATCCCATATTTCGAAGGAATGCCGGAGACTGGCAATAACACTCCGCACTTTCTCATTTTTCCCACCTCTGTCGTTACTTTTAGCCTTTTACTGCTCCTGCCACTACACCCTCAATGATGTATTTCTGACAGGTCAGATAGAATATGATGATCGGAATAATAGACAGAACAAGCATTGCCATCAATGCTCCCATATCCTTATTGCCGTTTGAGCCAACCAGCATCTGAACTACAACGGGTATCGTCTTATATTTGGTGCTGATACCGATTACCAGATAAGGAAGCAGGAAGTCGTTCCAGATCCACATAGCATTCAAAATTGCCACAGTAATGGCTGTAGGCTTTAATATCGGGAAAACTACTCCGAAAAAGTTCTGCAGGGGATTGCATCCGTCAATCATAGCCGCTTCCTCGATTTCAAGAGGAACTGACTTGATAAAGCCTGCAAACATGAAAATGGATAATCCTGCCCCGAATCCCAAATACAGGACACACATACCAAGAGGATTCTTTAAGTGGAAAGTGTCTGCCAGACTGGACATGGTGAACATTACCATCTGGAAAGGCACGATCATGGAAAACACAAACATATAATATAAAATTGACGTCACCTTTGATTTTACTCTTGTCACATAATAAGCTGTCATGGATGTGAACAGGATCAGCAACGCAACAGACACAATGGTGATAAAAAATGACCAGCCGATTGCGCTTAAAAGTCCCGTCTTGGTCAAACCATTCACATAGTTGGTGAGACCGGCAAAGGTTTCTGAATTGGGTAAGGAAAACGGATCCTTACTGATGAAAAATTTCCCTTTAAAAGAGTTATTCAGGATAAACAGCAGCGGATATAAAATAGCAACCGCTACCACACAAAGGATCACAAAAATGATTGCATCTGATTTTTTCTTCGATTTCGTCTGTATCATTATTGCTCTACCTCCTTCTTTCTGGTCATGGAAAGCTGTGCCAGGGAAATTACGGCCACGATCAGGAAGAATACAACTGCCTTCGCCTGACCTACTCCTTCATATCCTGTCTTGCCGTAGAATGTATCATAAATATTAAGAGCAAGCATTCTGGTCTTATTCATAGGTGCACCGTTTGTCAACGCCTTGTTCTGATCAAACAGTTTAAAGCAGTTGGACAATGTCAGGAACATACAGATTGTTACGGAGGACATTACCATAGGGAGCTTTACCTTGATCAGCGTCTGCCAGGAGGTGGCTCCATCGATCTTAGCTGCCTCGATCAGATCCGTAGGTACATTCTGAAGACCCGCAATATAGATGATCATCATATATCCGACCATCTGCCAGTTCATCAGTACGACCAGACCAAAGAAACCGTATTTTGCGTTTGCTACCAGTGTTGTTTCATATTTATATAAAATAGCATTAATCATCTGCTGCCATGTATAGCCGAGTACGATACCGCCAATCAGATTTGGCATAAAGAAAATAGTTCTGAAAATATTAGTTCCCTTAATTTTTCTTGTTAAAAATAGTGCCAGTGTAAATGCCAGTACATTGATCGTAACGACACTGAGTAAAGTAAATAATGTGGTAAATCCCAGTGAATAAAGAAAACCCTGCTCACTGGAAAATGCCTTCTTATAATTTTCCAGTCCGACAAATGTAGCATTTTTGACTGTGGTAAATTCACAGAAAGATAAATAAATACCCTGGACAAAAGGAATGATGAATGCAAATGAAAATGCAATCAACGTAGGTAAGGTGAAAACAAGAAAATACTTTTTTAATGTTTTTTCCATATGTTTAATGCTCCTTTATTTTATTAGAAAAAGCGCTCCGCAGCTCGCACCGCGAAGCGCTTTTCTATTACAATGTTACATCATTCGACAATGTTTTTCAATGATTGCCCGGCATTAGTTAGCTGTTGCAGCCTTTTCTTCTGCCCATCTTGTTACAACTGTGTTTACTACATCGTCCCATGTCATGTTTCCGTTGCAGTACTCAAGTAATGCAGCACCGAAATCATCCTTGAAATCCTGGCTGGGGAATGTTGTGAAGTTCCAGCTTACGGATGTCTTTCCGTTTTCCATGTATCTGTACATTTCTTTTGCAAGAGGATCGGAAGGCTTCTCATCATCACCAAAGGTTGTGAAAGGAGCTGCGTTTCCTAACTTGTTAACCATAGCGTCTTTTCCTTCATCGGAAGAGATTAACCAGTTGATGAAGTCCAAAGTAGCTTTCTGGTTTGCTTCAGATGTCTGGCTGTTTACACACCAGAAGTTTTCTGTACCTGTACATAAGCCCTGGTTTTCTTCACCTGCAACACCTGTGTAGATAGGCATGAACTTAACATCTGTTTCTGCTACAACGTTGCCGTCAACACCTGCGATCTGGCCCCAGCCCCAGTTACCGTTCTGAACCATTGCACACTGTCCGAGTGCGAACTCTGCCATGGAATCTGTAACTGCCTTGCTTCCAAGTAATGTAGGAGCACAGGTAGAATTGTTGATGTAAAGGTCAAAGATATTCTTGAAGTTGTCACCATATGTAAACTCAAGCTCTGCAAGGTCTGTTACGTTCTTATCCTTGTATTCATAGTAAACAGGGATGTTTGCGAGGTGAGTCTGCCATCTCCAGTCTTCACCGGGAAGAAGTGATGTACAGGCAAATACACCTTCGATGCCAAGATCATCTTTCTTAGCCTGCATATCTTCAACAACTGACTTTAAGGTATCGAAGTTGTTAATCTCATCAACACTTGTTGCTACTGCGCCATCCATAGCGAAATACTTCTGCATGATAGCGTCATTGTAAATGATACCATAGGATTCTACTGTGTAAGGAACACCGTATACGCCGCCGTCTTCACCTTTGATTGCAAGGCTCTGATCAGCCAGGCTCTTGTAAAGATCTGTATCTGTCAGATCAAGGCAGTAATCTTTCCAGGAATTGTATCCAACAGGTCCGTTGATCTGGAATAAGGTAGGAGCATCAGATCCTGCGATTTCAGATTTCAGTACTTCTTCATAAGTACCGCTTGCTGCTGTAACAACCTTAACAGGTACTCCTGTTTCTTCTGTGTAAGCTGCTGCAATTTCCTGCCACTGCTCATCAACTTCCGGTTTGAAGTTCAAATAGTAAACGGAACCGCCCTCTGCGGAAGCTTCAGTTTCTTCTGTTGCTTCTTCTGTCTCTGCAGTTTCGGTTGTCTGTGCTGCTTCTGTTGTCTCTGTAGTTTCTGTAGTTTCTGTAGCTGCTTCAGAACCGCCACAGCCTACCAGCATGGAAGAAATCATTGTTGCACAAAGTAATGCGCTTAAAAGTTTCTTTTTCATAATTTACCTCTCCTTTTAGTTTTGTTTCTGTTTTGGGAACGCTTCCGGCAACGTTGTCGGTATCGTTATCGGTAACGTTTCCGATTACATTTTGAGAATAGCACTATACTGATTCTTTTGCAACAGAATTTTAACACTTATTATCATCTTTGTGAGAAACTACAGATTTTCATTTCCATTTTTTGTATATTTTGCACAAGCTTTATATAAAAAAAGAACCTTGCATCACTACAAGGCTCTCAAATACATTCTTTATGCGTGTGACAGAGTCGGGAAAACCATCCGATTCTCTTCTATTCTTTTCAGGTCCTCTCCCAGAATAAACAGGGTGCAATCCTCTTCCTTGTGCTCTCTCACCAGAAATTTTTCCTTATGAACCGGCGTGTATCCGAGCACCATCTCTTCGATACCCTTGCCGAAAGAACATAGAAGCCGCTCCGGCTGTACCTGCTTTTTCCCGAAGATCTGATAAACGTGTGACACCTTCTCTTCCACTCTGGCAATGAGATAAGCATCTGCTTCCGGCAGATAATAGACGCTGTCCCCATACTCCGCATCCAGCCAGAACTGATACAACCCGATGTTTTCGCTCATGTACATGCCATCATTCTGATTTACCTCTCCCGGCGAAGCTTCATAGCTTCTGATGACCTCATACAGCTTCTCCTGCTGCTTGTGTCCTCCCATATCCAATTTCTCGATCTGATAGGGATGTGCGTTTTCTGCCCTGTCTCCCGGCAGATAGTATTCATACTCCTTTGAGGGCTGAAAACCAAATTTGGGATAGTAGTCAAGTACACTGTCATTTCCGAACAGATAAATTCCGTCCACCTTTCCCTTATATTCCTGCAAAATCTTCTCCATGATGTAGCGGTTTAATCCCTGCCCCCGGTATTCCGGATCCGTCATCACCGTACCCAGCTGTATGTAATTCTTTTTCACTCCGTCAACGTCAAACTGCATCGGATTGACGGAAACATTGGAAATCACCTTATTCCCATCGGCAAGCACATGGGGAATATACATTTCTCCCCAGTGTCCGCTCTCATACCAGCTTACAAAGTCGAAGCAGAAGGTCTTTCTTGTCAGTTCATTGAAGGATTCCCGCAGTGCATCATCATTTTTTACCGTTGTTATATAACTGTATTTCATCATTCATTTCACTCCGAAAAAATTATCTATGCTCTCACATAAGCCTCAAAATCAGGAATCTCCTCCACCGGTTTATCAAAAATAAATTTAATCTCCCTCACGTCAAGACCGTTCTGGGCAAAATAGACACGCAGCGCCGCATACTTATTGTGGAGCACGATTTTTTTCTCCATGGTACGCCACTGCCCGCCTGTGCCGTTAAAGGTAAAGACTGCCATGGGAACACTCTGGTAAAATACGGTGACCGGAATCTGTGCAAGCTCCGAAAGATCAGACTCTGCCGTCATCTCAATTCTGTAGCCCCCGATATGTTCAAGGTCAAGGGTAAACACAAGATCTGTGCCCTTTGCCGTACTGATATCGGTCATATCAATGGTGATCTCATTCTCCACCTTGTAGAAAACCATTTCACCGCCAAAGCCGGCCTCGGATGATTCTTCTCCGATCACTTCCACTTCCACATTACTGCCCTCCATCCTGTCAAGGGCGTGGGTATGTAAGAGGAAACGGCAGATATTTGCGGCATTGCGCTGCAGTTCACCCCTTGTCAGTGTGCCTGTTGCAAGAGAGGACAGGGTGTTGTCATCTGTTCTGTTTACTGCCCCGTCAGGACACACCATGTAAAGGTCATTCTGAGATCTTGCCATGGCTGCAAAATTGTTGGTAACCGCTTCTCTTCCTTCCTCGTTGATCTTTGCCCACCAGTCAGTCATCACAATCCCCGTAAATCCCCATTCGTTTCTGAGGATGGTAGTATTAAGGTCATAGCTTCCGGCAGTCCAGAGTCCGTTCACCGCACCGTATGTGGTCATGATGGAGTCAGCGTTGCCTTCCTTCACCGCAATCTCAAAGCCCTTCAGATAAATCTCACGAAGTGCACGCTCTGATACCACGCTGTCAAGGCAATGACGTTTCATTTCCCGGTTATTGCCACAGAAATGCTTTGCCGTTCCTGTCACGCCTGCTCTCTGAAGTCCCCTGATCATGGCAGCTGCCATTTTACCGGTCACAAGCGGATCCTCAGAAAAATATTCGAAATTTCTGCCGTTTAAGGGATGTCTGTGAATATTCATGCCGGGGCCAAGCAGAGCATCCACCTGATTCTTTACCATTTCAATTCCGGTATAACTGTAAAGTTCCTCCATCAACTGTTCATTAAAAGAGCAGGCAAGCAAGGTTCCGCTGGGAAGACTGAAGGCTTTCATGCCGCTGTCAAGGCGCATACCGGAAGGACCGTCCGAGCAGCATCCGCAGGGAATTCCAAAGTTTTTTAAGGGGTCTGAAACACCGCCAAAGGCCGCTGCCGTACCGGGAGTCACCTTAGGGCTGCCCATTCCTTCGCCTCTGATGATACAGGACAGATCCTCATCGTCGAGCTGTGCAATGAAGTCGTTCATGGATACTTTTCCGTTCCTGACATCTGCCAGTTTATATCCCTTATCACCTGTATAAGGAATCTCTTTTGGAAGGTTTTTCTCTCTCTTTTCCGCAGGTGAAATCTTCCGTAAGGGCACCTCTTCCTTTATAAAGGAAAAACTGCCGTCACTGTTCTCCACAGGTTTCATCCTCTGAAAAGGTGTCACCGGTGCAAGTGCCTGCGACAAAGCTTTCAGCTGTCTTGTCTCGTCTATCGTAAAGCTTCCTGCTTCCTCCACATCGCGAACACTGTCTCCCACATAAATGTGATAGGTTCCCTTTTCCAGCACATAGCTGGAAGCAAATCCGCTTATCCCGGTTTCATCATAGGATGCCATTACATCGAAGGGAACGTTGATCACAAGCTCTGTGCTCTCTCCCGGATTAAGCGCCTCTGTCTTTGCAAAGCCTGCAAGACTCATTGCCGGCTTTCCGAGAACTCCCTGGGGTGCCTTCACATAAACCTGCACCACCTCTTTGCCTTGGAATTTTCCGGTATTGGTGGCAGAAACGCTGACTGCAATCCCGTCCTTTTTCACCTCAAAGCCAGTGATTTTTCTCAAAAATTCCGTGTAGGAGAGTCCAAAACCGAAGGGAAAACGGACCTTTTCCTTCGCTGCTGTCTCAAAATAGCGATAGCCTACATAGATGTCCTCTTCATACAGATCCTGCTCGCCGTCGCCGAAATTTTCATCGGAAGGGTAGTCGGAAACAGCATACGCGATGGTGTCTGTCAGCTTTCCGCTGGGGCTCACCTTACCTGTCAACACATCCACGGTTCCAAGCCCTCCGACCATGCCACCCTGCCATGCGTATAAAACGGCATCCGGCTGATACCTGTCGATAAAACTCATATCAATAATATTGCCCACATTGAGCACTACAATCATTTTGCCGAAATGACGGCGTACGGTCTGAAGCATCTGCTCTTCTTTTTCCGTGAGAAGATAGGCACCCGGATAATTCCTGTTGTCTTTATCTTCCCCCGCCGTTCTTCCTATGATGACAATGGCGGTATCCGTCTCCTTCGCAATCTGCTCCGCAAGCTGCTCCGGAATTTCCATCTCTTCCTGGGACCAGGGTTCATTTCCCCAGCCCACGCCCTCATCAAAAGGATGATCCTTTTCCCACTCTCTGTATGTAGCAAGGAGAGTCTCATTGACTGTAACAAACTCCGATTCCTCCAGAGCTTCCAGAATTCCCGTCACTTTATTTACATTTACCATACCGCCTGAACCGGTTCCGCTTTTGTAATAGTGCAGTTGGATTCTTCCAAACAATGCCACCTGCGTATTTTTTTTCAAAGGAAGCGCCTGATTTTCATTCAGAAGAAGCACCTGCCCTTCCGCCACCGCCTGCCTGGCAGTTCTTATGTAACCGTCGAAATCAAGAATCATTTTTTCCATTTCTGTTCCCTCGCATTTTTATATTTTTGCTGCTTATCATCCATCATGGCTTTAATCCAGAGAAAGTCCTGCAAAAAAGTCCTCTCCCCGCATCTCTTCCTCCCTGTACCTAAGAAGCCATGCTTTCATCTCCGGGTTATTCTCTCCCATATCCAGAAGAAGGCTGTCAAAATTATCCTCGCTGATACAGCCGGCATCCGCAAAGATCCGATAGTATTCCTTTTCCTGTCCATGTTCTTCCAAAACAGTTTCCCAGGCAGCTTCGTATTCACAGCCCTTCGTATTCTGCTTCAGATAATCAAAAAGATACTGCCGCAGTTCCTGCTTTAGTCCGAAATCGTTTAAAAGACGTGAAAAACACAACTGTGCCTTCTCTCTTCTCCTGCCAATGAGATAATACTCAAGGCTTGCCATGAGATCTTCTTCCCCACATAACACCTGTTTTAAGTATCCTTCCTCATCAGGCTTTTCAAGCAAAGTAAGCAGTCTTGCATCCAGTTTCTCCAGCCAGATCTCCTCTCCCGCTTCCATGGGAGAAAGGAGATATTCCGCATCCAGCATCACCGGCGTCATGGCAAGTAAGCCCGCTGTCTTTTCGTCCTGTTCTTCTTTCATGTAAATCCGTGACAGCTTTCTGCAATCCTTAAAAACACCCTTGCCAAAAATGATGGGATTCTTCTTCAGATACACTTTTTCAAGGCCATCACAGTGGGCGAAAGCCCAGTCCCCCACTTCCCGCAAAGGATCAGGAAGGATCAGTTCCGAAAGCCGCTTATTTCCCAAAAAAGCTTTCTTGCCGATCACAGTTACCGGAAGGTCTTCTATCCTGTCCGGAATCACAAAAACAGTCTCCGCTGCGCGGCAGTTATCTACCTGCACTTCTCCGTCCTTGATCAGGTAGGATAGGCTCCCGCCCTTTACCGTAAGCTCACTTGTGCACTTCATTTCGATTTCTCCAGAAAAACAGCAGAATTGCAGCGGCGATAATAAACAGGGAGATAAACTGTGAAGTGGAGAAGATGCCAACCTCTCCTCTGTTATCATTTCTCAAAAATTCGATACAAAAGCGCCCGATCCCGTAAAGAAGCATATACAGAAATCCTGTATCTCCCACTTTCTTCCTGTGATGATAATGCCACAAAAGGACAAACATGATACCAAAATCTCCTGCCGACGAAAACAGCTGGGTGGGAAGTACTTTCACACCTGCCGGAGCAAGACTGCCCTCCGGGAAAACAACGCCGAGAGAAGAGGTAGTTTCTCTTCCGTAACAGCACCCTGCCAGGAAGCATCCGATCCTTCCGAATCCCTGGGCCAGCGCAATCGAGGCCGAACAGAGATCAAAATATTCCAAAAAGACCAGCTTTTTACGCTTGCAGTAAATGATTGCCGCAAGTACACCTGCAATAATCCCGCCGTAAACCACAAAGCCTTCCGAACCCAGAACACTTAACGGATCCGCAAGAAAACGCTTCCATTCCACGATCACATAGAGGAGCTTTGCTCCCAGAAAGCCGGCGACCAGCCCCCAGATCGCAATGTCGATCACCGCATCCTCGGAAAGTCCGTTCTTCTTTGCCCGCTTCATGCCCATAAAAATACAGCACAGTACACCGATACCGATCATCAGACCATAACCGTGAACCGTTAAGGGTCCGATAGAAAATAAATCAATCTTCAAAATTCATTCCTCCAAAAATATGATTTTCCCTCATGTCCTATAAATCGAGGGCTGCAATCTCTTCCTTAAGAAGAGTCTGTCTCTCGGTCAGCATCAGATTTTCATTGTGCCTCTGATAAGCATCACAGCCGAATCTGCTGATAAATCTTGCGCTGTTATGATTGACCGTAAGCTCCGTCACAAGAATCAGCATTTCATTTCCCTCTGCAAAAGCCTCCTCCACAAAGGAGAAAAGATTTTCAAGTCTTGCCTTGATCTTCATGGTCTCCGTCTTCATTTCCGAAAGCTCTTTTTCAAACTTGGTCTTTACCTTTACGAAGGCATCCAGGGCATCCTTTTGACCATCCAGATACAGCTCTTTTTTTGCTTCCTCCAGGAAACGGATAATACGGTTGTTCTTTCTTTTTTCCGTCTCGGAAAGATTGCCTGCCTTAAGGCTTGCTTCCATTTGTTTTTTCCGCGCGCCTGCCTGCTTTTCAAGCATCTCCTCCACTGTGACGGATTTTTCTCCCTCCGTCTGTTTTTCCGCTGCGCTTTTGATCGCCTTAAGTCCGGTAAACAGATCCGACAGATAATCGGAGGTTTCCATATTTTCCCTGATCTCGCTCATCATCTTGTCAACCAGCATACCAAGAAGCGAGAGTCTCTCATCAAAGGCTGCAATCCTCGCACGCTCTACCGTCTGCTCAGATCTTGTTCCGTTTAAGATTTCTTCTGTCTGGTATTCTTTCTTGTACTTATTAAACAGATCATAATATGCAGTGAATTCTCTTACAATCTTATCGTTGCGAAGATACTGCTCCACCAGTGTCTCGTCAACCTTCATTCCCTCCTCCTCATAGAGAGTCAGAATTTCGGAGAGATCTTCCCAGCCTCTTGCCGTCACATAGCTTCTGCCGTTTACGGTGGTCTCTATCTTATAAAAATACTCCTTTTTCAGTTCCAGAAAATTCAGGATTGCCGTATGAAGTCCTCGTTCCTGTGCGTACTCCTTCCACACCCTGTAATCCGCTTCCACCGAAAGGACTTTGAGCCGGTCCATGGTAACCACATCAAATTCCCGAACCGATTTATTGTACTCCGGCGGATTTCCGGCCGTTACGATGACCCATCCGTCCGGAACCTTGTGTCGCCCGAATACCTTGTACTGTAAAAACTGCAGCATGGAGGGAGCCAATGTTTCCGAGACACAGTTAATTTCATCCAGAAACAGAATTCCTTCCCTGACACCACTCTCTTTTATCACATCATAGATGGAAGCGATGATCTCACTCATGGTGTATTCCGATACATCATATTGCATTCCCTCATATTCCCGGTGGGAGATAAAAGGGAGTCCCAGCGCCGACTGTCTGGTATGATGCGTCATGGAATAAGACACCAGTGCGACGGAAAGATCCTGGGCGATCTGCTCCATCACCGCCGTCTTTCCGATTCCGGGTGCGCCCAAAAGAAAGATAGGTCTTTGTCTCACAACAGGAATGCGGTATTCGCCGAACTCATCCTTTTTCAGGTATAGTCTGACTGTATTTTCGATATAGTCCTTTGCCTGTTTAATATTCATTCTGCATTATTCCTCCAGCTCATCATAATCAAGCAGTACTTTAATTGCCCAGGGTGGTACCTCCGGGCCCTCATCACCGTTATCCAGAAAGACAAACATCACATCATAGGGCGGCATGGCTGTAGGATAAATGCCATATCCGTCAGTGAAATAAATCAGTCCCTTCAGATTCTCAAACTCTCTCCTTCGAAGCAGCTCATCCACATGGGAAAAGACAGGTCTGAAATCGGTAGATCCAAAGCCTGTCAGCTTTTCATTTGCCAGGAAGAAATCAAAATCCTCCTGGGACGTTATCCTGGTGTCCTTCTGAACCTCGCTGTCACACTGGATGATATGCACATTCATTTTCTTAAAAAAGTTTTCTTCCCCTTTCAGGATCGAATATGTCTTTTTCAGAAATGCCTGTACAACAGGTCCTCTGCAGGAAGCCGAGGTATCGATGGCTATCACAAATTCCTTAATCTTCTTGCTGTCCTTATATTCCAGCGGTTCCACAAGCGGCATATTGCCGTAATGATCCAGTCCGTAAGTATAGTAAATATAATCAAATTCATCGTCATTGATCTGCATATCCTCGCTCATCACCGTAAAACGGCGAAGGAGCTGGCCGTAATCATATCTGTCCTTCAGAGCCTGCTCCAGATTCTTTTCAAGGCTCTCAGAATTATTTTTGCCTTGGGAAAAAGATTTTAGATCAGCCTGTACCCTCTCGCTTAACTTTTTCCACTGCTCCAGGGTAATCACCATCTCCTCCGATTCCTGAGGCTCCCAGTAGATGTGCATATCCATGGCAAAAAATTTTGCATATTCCGCCATCTCATTGTCGCTGACAGAATTATTTTTCAGATATCGATATATTTTTTCTGCGGTGAGAGAACTGATATCCTCCCGCAAAACTTTAAGCTTCCTTGCAGCACCTTCATCCTTTTTCAGTTGATTTCCCGGAATCTGAAGTTCCAGAATCGTATTCTCCACCGCAATATCCGCCGCAACATCCCATTTTTCACGGTCCACCTTGTCATACCGGAAACTGTGGTAAAAAATCATATGGAAGAGTACATGCAGATATAGCCTCACGGCAACAGCCGGTTCTTCCTGATATCTTTTCAGAAGAAAAACCGGATCATAATAAAGATGCTTTCCGTCACAGGCTACCCCGCCAAGCTCCTTCACCGGTTCAGGCGAAAGCACTGACATGGCAACATCAAGGAAACGCATATTTACAAGAATACTGTCCCTGGCAAAGCGAATGATCTTCTCTGCGAGGGGCAGTGCTTTTTCATAAAGACTCAAATTTTTCATTTCCATGGATACAGTGTATCTCCCTGTCCATTTCGAACCAGAGGGTCATCCCTGTCGGATTGTGAAGAATCCTTCCGTCAGTGGACCGTCTCAGTTCCCTGAATGCTTTTACATAATCTACAATTTCAATGTTGGTGGCAAACCAGATTTTCCTCCGGTAAGCGGAAACATATTTCATAAAATCCTCTATAAGCTGCCAGTTGTCCTTCTGTGCAAATTCATAGCTGTGTCCCCAGAGATAAAAAAGCTGCGGCTTCCAGGAATCTTCTTCCTCGCAAAACTTCTTTGCAAGCTCTGTGAGCTGCGGATCTTCATGGTGGCAGGTAGGATGCCACTCCAGGAAATCCTGGGGAATGTCAAAATCACGGGTGCTCTCCACTGTTCTGGCATATTCAATCCCACAGGCGCTTAATATCTCTTCTACCTGTTCATTATAAGTTCCGTAAGGGTAAGCAAAACCTCTCACAAGCTCCCCTGTCAGTTTCTCCAGATTTGCTCTGTCCCTCAATATTTCAACGGCTCCCATATTCCGCGGAAGACCGGTAAGCGACGGATGGTTTTCTGTATGGGATGCCACCTCATGGCCCGCATAAAGAGCTTTTACCTCCCCCGCTTCAATTCTGGAAAAATCGGTATCAATCCCCTGAATGACTTTATTCTCCTTTTTACCAAAAGTACCCGAATTTAAATTAAAGGTCCCTTTCATACCATATTGGTTCATAAGAGAAACAAGTTTTCTGTCATGAATCGTTCCGTCATCATAGCTGAAGGTCAATGCCTTCCGTTTTCCACCCTCAAACAGCATCGTAAGTTCTGATCCCATAAGTCATCTTCCTTTCTCTTTTACAGTAAAATCAATACCCCATTACACCCTCTAAGGACTCATCATTGTCGATCCAGTCCTGCACCTTTATTTCACGGTAATGATCCTTGTCATCCCGGACATATACTTTCTCAATTCCCGCATTGATGATCATTCTCTTACACATGGAGCAGCTGTTGGAATTGGCAATGTACTCGCCTGTCTTTGCGTCCGTACCTGCCAGATAAATACTGCTTCCGATCATCTTGTCTCTGGACGCGCTGATAATGGCATTTGCCTCCGCATGGACACTTCTGCAAAGCTCATATCGCTCTCCCCTGGGGATCTTCATCTCCTCACGGATACACTTTCCGATATCGCTGCAATTCTTCCGTCCTCTGGGTGCTCCCACATAGCCGGTGGAAATGACCTCGTCATTCTTCACGATAACAGCTCCGTAATTCCGGCGAAGGCAGGTTCCCCTGTGGGATACACTTTCCGCCAGATCCAGATAATAATTCACCTTATCTCTTCTCTCTCTCATGGATATGTCTCCTCCAATTCTTCCGTTTTCACAAGCACTTTTCTTTTAGACCGGTCACTGTCTTGCCAACAGCAGATACACCGTGACAAAGGATACCACAATCTGTATAATGGCAAAACGGAACACAGTCTGTGTATTGGACCAGCCCATGATCTTGCGCACATGATCATGGAGAGGGGTCCTTGTATTTTTCAAAATATGAATCTTCAAAAACCGAAGCAGCGCCACTTTGACAAGTCCGAGACCGCCATCTAAGATCAGCACGATAGCCACCGGTATATAGAGCAGGGGACTACCCGTTTTCAATACCGCAATGCTGATAAAGATCCCCATGGCACGGGATCCGGCATCTCCCATCATCAGACGGCTCGGCGTTGCATTGTACCACAGATACCCCAGGATACAGATGCCAAACAAAAGAATCAGGTAAGGAAATGTTCCCGCTGTTTCTCTGATACTGTCAATAATATAAATCGTCATCAACGTGATCAGTGCAAGCGTCCCCGAAAGACCGTCCACTCCGTCAGCGCAGTTGGTCACATTGATAGATGTCCATACTAAAATTACCGTCAGGACTCCGAACAAAACAGGGGGAAGCGTGACATTGATGCCAAGTGTTGCGATATTAATGGTGCTGGAATTATAGTTCAGATAAGTCACAGCCAGCACAATCGCCACGATCAGATCGAGCAGCCCTTTTTTATACTCATTCCATGGATGCTCGGATGCATCGTCCATATATCCCGTCAGCATTTCTGCTGCCACAAGAATAAGATAAATGCACAGTTCGCGATTCATTGGCGCAAAAACAATGGCTGATGCTGTAAACACAAGAACAAAGATGATACCGGCTCCCCGCGGTTTTCCTGCCGATAATTTCCCGTCATGGGCAAATTCCCTTCCCGCATCCTTGGGAAGATATTTGCTTAGCTTAGTCAACAAAAAACAGGTGGCCGCAAAAGCAGTCAAAAGGCCAAGCGCCGCCACAAGGGGATTGCTTTCCCCCAACAGATACTGAATCACTGCTGTCTCCTCCTACTTGTCTATCTGATAAAATTCGTCTTGCTTCCATTCTCCGCTTCCGGTGGAAGGATATCATTATTCTTGCCATTCTCAATACATTTAAGCAGCCAGGCCATATTTCTTCCGAGATTTCTCATGGTCTGAAGCCCTTCTTCATCCTTTAAGACATCCTCCGGACAGCTTCCGTGAACCATATTCCAGTAAGTTGAGGAAACAATGGGCATCTGTTTGATCGTAAAATATTTCTGCAGATCATCAAGAGTCGCAGAGGTTCCCGCTCCTCTCGCCGAAGCCACAGCAGCAGCCGGCTTATGAACAAGGAAATCGCCTCCGGCATAAAAAAGTCTGTCAAGCATACTGATCAGATTGCCGTTTGGCGAAGAATAATATACGGGTGAACCAATCACAAGCCCGTCTGCCTCTTTTATTTTTGCGATCATCTCATTGGTCACATCATCATCAAACACGCAGTGTCCCTTGCCCGCACATCCGCCGCAACCGATGCATCCTCTGATGGCCTGATTGCCGATCTGGGCAATCTCTGTCTCAATTCCGCATTCTTCCAAGGTCTTCGCCACCTCTGACAAAGCCGTAAAAGTACATCCCTTTGCTCTGGGGCTTCCGTTAATCAATAAAACCTTCATCCTGATCTTCTCTCTTTCTCTATTCATTCCATTATTTCTTATCTGATTGCTATTTACAAAAGTCCGAGAGCTTCCTTTGCAAGCCTGTCCGCCATTTCATTATAGGTATCTTCTTTCTCGCTTCCTCATAGAAAGCCTTATACGCTTTTGTACCTTCTTTGTTTGTCTTCCAAAGTCCAAGGCACCACTTTGCAATCCCCTCATAATCGTGATAAATGGCTATCTTAGGGATTCCATGATCAAGTGCATACTGCATGGCTGCCTGTGCCCCTTTGATCTCCCCTGCCACATTACGCATGGATGAGAGTTCTTCATCTTCATATTTCTCACAAAACGAGAGCACCTGACCGTCAAGCAAAACTACCATGCCGTAGGAAAATTCTCCTGTGACAGAATTGTAACTCCCATCCACATAAATTTCAACAAAACCGGGAATTCCCGAGTCCTGCTCCTCATCATGCAAAAAGCGTTCTGCTTCCTCTTCCGTCTTAAAGCTCTTATAGACTGCACCCGAGTATCCGTTTACACTTGCTTTACATTCTTCCCACGTTCTAAAAATCCCCGTTCTCAGTCCTCTTTTTACAGCGTAATACTTTTCTGCCATCAGAAACCTCCTAACAATTTATAATACCATATTCTTTTCTCCTTTCCTACCATATTTTTTCTCTAATAATTTGTTTTTCTTTACTTTTTCATTGCGACGTTGCAATCTAATCAATAATTTCTGTTACATCAACTTTTAAAGCCGCCGCAAGTTTTCCCAGTGTTGCAATTTTGTAGCTCCCCTTTGTCCTGACTAACTCTAAGTTTTATCATTACTACTACCATCTTATATTTCCTCTCTTTCTAAATTTTATTGACACAACCTTTAGGAAGCGTTTTGTCAATACAGAGAATGATCATTCTTTCCTCTACTGTTACCTTTTTCGCATTGTTGAAGAACACCCAGACAAGGTAAGTTGTATTACCGATTCTCGTCTTAAAATTACAGCCATCTATATAATTTGCTTTGTTTTGCCCTTTTGTTCTCATCATTCGGCAGACTGTAACCCTGATAGCAGTCCCAATAGACATTGAATTTCGTCCTTTCTGCGTCAATATGCTCACTATTCTCCACATCAAATCTGCGGTCATTATGCTTAGCATCGTAAGTCCCATGCTTACCTGATCTTCCATTGTGTCTTGTTGCTTTCATTCATATCTATCCTTTCTTTTTCTACAAAAAAAAGACCAAGTAAATTTCTCTACTCAGTCTGTTAATAACAACAATATTTAATTTTTCCCGAAGGGAACAGCAAGGAAGTTGCCAAAACTTGTGAATCTCTGCTACAAGCAATACCCAGTACTTAGTGGCGAAACGCCACTAACTGGGCAATGGTTGCACCTCTGCACTCTGCTCCAAAGAAACTTATCTCTTCTTAATTCCATTTTGGGCTAATTTATAACATCTTGATAGATTCACCAAACTGGAATTTTATTGTATGTTGGACGGCTATCCGATTCAAAATCAGATAGCCGTTTTCTATAATTTATTTCATTTATCTCATTCTTCGTGTTGCCACCGACTCCCAGTGCCTCGGATCATAATAAAAGAAAACCACACTCGTGTCTGAAAGATAAAAATCCCATTCATCCATGGAAGCAGAATCCATTCCCAGCACAGACTGCAACTGCTCACCAATTTCCTCATCGGAATTATCCAAAAACTGCTGTACTGAAACAATCTCACCAGTCCTGTAATCAATTGTAATGCCATCCATTGCAGAATACGGATGTGCGCCACCCATATAGCAAACATTATTATATA
Source organism: uncultured Clostridium sp. (assembly GCA_945917985.1). Classification (GTDB taxonomy): domain Bacteria; phylum Bacillota; class Clostridia; order Lachnospirales; family Lachnospiraceae; genus Suilimivivens. The sequence continues at coordinate 26,300 of CAMEIH010000028.1, forward strand.
CTAAACTTACATAATCCTCGCCAATATAAGTAAAATATTGAAAAATCAAACTATTATAGGGTGTATTAGCATTTCCCTCTAAGGATTCTGCATATACTTGCGAATCTTGTATATAACTCTCTTCCACAGAATCATAGTAGGCTTGAAGGGTTTCATTTAATACTGCCGGATAAGAATTATCAAAATAAAAACATTCCATATCATAATAATAGACAACACTTCCGTCCTCACTTTGAAATTCTTCGTGTATTATTTCCTTCTCGCCATATTTTGAAAAATCACTTTCTACAGTTTCCTGATATAAAACATTGTAGGAATTTGTTTCATCCAGTTTGAAAGGAGGTGCTCCGTAAACCGTGAGAACTCCATAATATTTAGAAACAGTTCCTGTGTCCTGTGTGTATACTCCCACATCATCAATTCCGTAACGTAAAAGAAAATAATCTAAATCGTGGAGTATTTTATAAATCTGATTCGCATACTCCATCTCATGCGTCACAGATGCTATATAAGTCAAATCGATTAACTGTTGCAAATCCGCAGACAGCATTTCATTCTGTACATACGACTGCATATCTTCAATTAATGTAATAAAATTTGCTGCATCAAATCGATTATAGACCATTCCCGGCTCATACTCTCGTTCATGAAATTCTTCCTCTGTAATACCTTCCATTCGCATAATATGAGCTTTATCAACAATTTGTCTCTTATACCACCAGCCTAGTTGTATGTCCCCTGATTTATCAAAATACTGCCAATATGGACTATCTGAATCCGATAATTTATCAAATATATTCTCATTCAAATATGCACGTTCCATTGCTGAATTGGCAACTTTAATATTCTCCGTTAATCGGTGGATTTCTTCTTCACTCATTCCTTCCAACACAACCGCACGCATAGCAATTACTTCTTCTTTTGAGGGAACAATAATACTATCCGAATCATTATCTTTATTGCTTTCTTCTATAATTTCAAGTTTTAAATCATCTTCTTCACTAACGCTTGACTCACTTTCTTTCACAACCGGAGCTTCACTTAAAGTCCCACAAGCCGAAAAGCATAAACAAACAAATATTAAAGAAGATAAGTAAATAACGATTTTCATGTTCCTTTTCATAAAACATCCTCCGTAATCTTTCAACTTCTTTTATAACACAAAATGCTGCTACTAAATATTATTTTTAATTATTAATAAGTATCCTTCATCCATATCCAAAGTAACATTCACATGATGCTTTGCCTCATGAAGTTTGGACAATAAACATACCGTCTCCACATGTATCCCATGCTTGTGCTGCGTGATACAGTATAAGTATCAAAAGTATAATTATTGATTAATATCCGTTACAAGAAACTGTATCATAAATAAGGGGTATGCCTAGACTGCGTACCCTTTATTTTTATACTTAGCTGCACAAATTCTGAAGTATATACAGTATCAGCTTCATATTTTTGCGCAAAAAATAAACCGATTTGTGGTCGATTTATCTTAAGTAGCACTTTTGCAGGACTCTCCTTTCCTGCCGTAATTTTCATCCTTGATTACTTTTTTGATTACTTTTTGATTACCTGAGCTCTGAAACGCCCTATTTTCGGGCTTTTTTTAAAGCAGATAACGGGAATCGAACCCGCCTCCTCAGCTTGGGAAGCTGATGTTCTACCAATGAACTATATCTGCGTGACATTTAGTATAACACAAACAAAGAGATTGCGCAATGCACAATCTCTTTTTCCCAATGCAAATAAGCTGATCGTTTTTATGACTCATTATCCTCTTTCGCCTTATACCCGATCTCTATCTGATTATTTTTCTGCTTAAGCACTTCCAGCATATCCTTGACAGATTCCTTGGAAGTACATTCCAGCTTCAGAAGCTCTCCACCCTTTAACTGAAGCATCAGAAAATACATATCAAAATTAGCTCTTCCACAACAGAGGGTTCCGTTTACCTCCTCAATCCGAAGGTAAGCCTTTTCAACTTCCTCATAGGAAAGGGATATCCACTTAAATCCCTTTTTGTATTCCAGATTCTCTTCATTTAATTTGATTTTTTTGTCTTCCATGTTTCCCTCCTCAATAATCTCTTTTTACTTTACTGTTTTTCTAGGTAATTTCCATTTTCCCTGCAGATAACGACCCACGCTGATGGTTCCTGCAGCAAACCAGGTAAGAGCCGTTGCCAGCCACACACCCCAGACACCGATCGCCGGAATCATGGTAAGGGGCTTTGCAAAGCAGATACGTCCAGCCATTTCCACAAGTCCGTTGATAAATGCAAAGGTTGCATCTCCCGCTCCGTTTAGCATTCCACGTGCCACATAAATGGAACCGAGGAACAGGTAAAACCAGCTGGTGATCTTAAGAGCCTGGCTTCCCAGCGCGATCACATCCTCTTCATTGACAAACAGCTTCATGATAAACTCTCCGCCAAACTGAGCCAGCGGTATCATCGCAAAAGTAAAGATTGCCATAATAATCATGCCCCTGTGGAACCCTTTCTTTACTCTGTCAATCTTTCCTGCACCGATATTCTGTCCGGTAAAGGTTGACACAGCCATACCGAGAGAATTGTAAGGCTGCTGAACCAGCTGCTCAATCCTGCTGGTCGCGGTAAAGGCCGCCACCACCACAGAACCGAAGGTGTTGACTACGCTCTGCAGAACAACACAGGATATGGCGATCAAAGAAGTCTGAAAAGCAAGCGGGATTCCCATTCTGACACACTGTGCAATGATCACCTTTTCTGCCTTCATCTGGTCTCTGTCGATTTTAAAATAAGGGTTTTTGATAAAGGCAAAGGCGAGACTTCCGATTCCCGCAAGAAGCTGTGAAATAATAGTGGCAATTCCGGCGCCTGCCACCCCCATATTAAAGGTTCTGACAAACAGAAGATCAAGTATGATATTCAAAATACTGGCAACGATCAAAAAGTACAGTGGTGTCTTGGAATCTCCAACTGCACGCAGAATCGCCGCAATACAGTTATAAAGACCCACTGCCAGAATACCTACGCACATGATCTGCATATACAGGGCAGAATCATCCAGAATGTTCTCCGGTGTGTTCAGGAAAATAAGCAGTTTTCTGGAAAACACAAGTCCGATCACACCCATAAGGAGCGCCGATGTTGTCATAATGTAAACCGCATTGGCTATGGCCTTTTTGACCCCATTATCATTTCCTGCGCCAAAATACTGGGAAATGATAATACCAATTCCGTTTGCCATACCGCCGCACAGGGAAAAGATCAAAAAATTAAGTGAACCGGTGGCTCCTACTGCAGCAAGCGCATCGGCGCCCACATACTTACCAACAATCATGGAATCCACCATGTTATATAACTGCTGAAAAACGTTGCCCACAACCATGGGAAGCATGAATGTCAATAATAATCCGGTAGGATTTCCCTCCGTCATGTCCTTTACGTAGCTTTTCATAATAGTAGTCTCCTCTTAATACTGTTAGCTACTTTATAGCACATACGGTCCCTGTAAACTATAAAAAAATGCTTCAAATGTTGTCAAATTATATTTTTGTTACATTCTCTCCGGAGCGGAAAAACCAAGCACATCAATACAGGCTTCGAGGATATCCCTCGTCAGCACAAGAAGCGCGATATAGCCGGACTTCTTGTCTGCATTTTCTTCCGTCAGAATCTTGGTTTCATGATAGAAACGGTTAAATGCATTGGCAAGGTCGTAAATATATGCACACACCTTATGAGGTGCTGACTCCTCACATGCCCCTTCCATCATGGCATTGAATTTTGCGATCTCCATCATCAGAGATTTTTCGGACTCACTGCCAGCTTCACAGATGGTCAGACCTTCGGTGCTGCCACCCTGCTCTTTATATTTATTTAAAATGGACTTAATACGCACAATGGTATAAAGGATGTACGGTCCGGTATCTCCCTCAAAGGAAGTAAATTTATCAATATCAAAAATATAATCTTTAGAAGCCTGATTGGACAGGTCTCCGTATTTGATCGCGGAAAGTGCCACGATCTTAGCGGTACTTCTTGCTTCCTCTTCCGCCACCTCACGATTATCCGTGATCTTGCGATACATTTCCTCATTGATCTCTTTGATCAGGTATTCAAGACGCATCACACCACCCTCACGGGTCTTGAAAGGCTTACCGTCCTTGCCGTTCATGGTGCCGAAGCCGATATGCAGAAGCTCTGTCGCCGGCTCCACCAGTTTTGTCTTTCTTGCACAGCGGAATACCTGTTCAAAATACAGCTCCTGACGCTTATCGGTGAGGTAAATGAGCTTGTCAGGATGATAGTCCCTCATACGAACAAGAATGGTTGCAAGATCTGTGGTATTGTAAAGGGAAGCACCGTCTGACTTTAAGATCATGCAGGGAGGAATTTCCTTGGTATCTGTCTCTTCCTTGACGTCCACCACAAGGGCACCGTCGCTGATATAGGCGTAGCCTTCCTTCTTCATATATTCCACCATCGCGGGGATCTCGTCATGAACATCGGATTCTCCCTTCCAGAGATCGAATTCCACATTCAGATTTTCATAATTTCTCTTCAGATCCGCAACGGATACCTTCATGATATGGTTCCACAGCGCACGATATCCTCTCACACCGCTCTGCAGCTTAAAGGTGGCCTCCATTGCTTTTTCCTTATAAGCAGGGTCTTCCTTGGATTTACCGCTTGCAGTAGGATAGATCTCCTCAAGCTCGGAAATGGTAAAGGGAGGCTCAGCAGGATATTCTCCCGTATAGGTCTCGTCAAAATAGACAAGGGAAGGCTGTCTCTCCCTAAGTTCCTGTATGATCAGTCCCATCTGAAGCCCCCAGTCCCCAAGATGAATGTCACCGATCACCTCATGACCGGCATATCTTGCAATTCTCTTGATGCTCTCCCCGATAATAGCAGAGCGCAGATGCCCTACATGAAGGGGCTTTGCCACATTGGGTCCGCCATAATCAATGATGATCTTCTTGGGATGTTCCGGTGCGTCCAGTCCGAATTTGTCGCTGGCTGCCATCTCATTTAAATATTTCGTGACAAAAGTTTCCTTTACCTTCAGATTAAGAAAGCCCGGTGCCACTGCACTAACCTCCGAAAACACCTCACTGCCTGCACATTTTTCCGCAACCTCATTTGCGATCATGATGGGTGCTTTCTTATACAGCTTGGCACCTGCCATGGCTCCGTTACACTGATATTCACAAAGGTCCGGGCGGTTTGAAAGTGTCACCTTTCCAAGTTCTCTGTCATAGCCTGCCGCCTCAAAGGCCTGTTTCATTTCCTCTGAAATCAAATCAAGAAACTTCTTCATGTTTCTTCTCCCTTCCTCATGGTTTCCCTTTTTGTACATTCAATGAATTTATCCTATCATTTCGGACTGCATTTCGCAAGATTTGTTTTCTGCTGTTCTCTCTCCAGTTTTGAGTAGACGCAGCCGCAGTAATCCTGCCGATACAGCCCATACTCCTTAGAAAGTTCAATGGATCTTTTGTATCCGTCTCTCTTCTTAAAATCCGACGGCAAAAAAGCAACTCCCCATTTTGCCGAAAGCTGTTCGCCGATTTCATTGATCTTTGCCGCATTTTTTAATGGACTGATGGTAAGTGTGGTGGTAAAGTAATCAGCTTTTCGCTCTTTCGCCTGCCTTGCCGTCTCCGAAAGCCTTAATGCAAAGCATGCAAAGCACCGCTCTCCCCCTTCCGGGCACTTTTCAAGACCCTTGACACAGTCAAAAAAGCACTGAACATCATAGTCTCCTTCCACGATCTCAATCGGGAAAGCATCATCCTTCTTTTGATTGAATTCTCCAATCAGCCTCTTCTGTTCTTCCACCCGTTTCTTATATTCCTCATCCTCCGTAATATTGGGATTATAATAGAAAACCGTTATCCTGAAAAAAGTGCGCAGATACTCAAGCACATAACTGCTGCAGGGTGCACAGCAGCTGTGGAGAAACAGCTGTTTTCCTCTGTTGGAAGGATCAGCAAGAATTTTATCAAGTTCTTTGGAATAATTTCTATTTTGCATAATAAAAAAGTACATCACGGGCAAGGGTCTTGTCAACCTGCCTGTGATATACTTTCCATTCATATTTGATACCGGACAATGAGTTTTGTAAACTCACTGTAGGCAATTTATTTCTTCAAAGGACTCTCTCTGTAGATGATATCGCTTCTTCCCGGTCCGTTGCTCACCATGGTGATGGGATATCCGATCTGCTCCTCGATAAACTCTACGTATTTTCTGCAGTTCTCAGGAAGCTCCTCATACTTTTTGATGCCGCGGATATCGCATTTCCATCCGGGAAGCGTTTTTAAGACAGGCTTTGCCTTCTCAAGCTTATAGGTAACAGGGAAATCTGTGGTCACTTCTCCGTCGATCTCATAGCCCACACATACCGGGATTTCATCCAGATAACCAAGTACATCAAGTACAGTAAAGGCAACATCGGTAGTTCCCTGGAGTCTGCAGCCGTACTTGGAGGCAACGCAGTCAAACCAGCCCATACGTCTGGGACGTCCCGTGGTAGCACCGAATTCACCGCCGTCACCGCCTCTTCTTCTCAGCTCATCAGCCTCGTCACCGAAGATTTCGGAAACAAAAGCACCGGCACCTACCGCAGAGGAATATGCCTTGCAGACGGTAATGATCTGCTTGATTTCATAAGGAGGGATTCCTGCTCCGATGGCACCGTAGGCTGCCAGGGTGGAGGATGAAGTAACCATAGGATAAATACCGTGATCGGGATCCTTTAAGGTACCAAGCTGACCCTCCAGCAGAATTGTCTTATTTTCCTTCAATGCTTTGTCAAGATAAGCGGATACGTCACACACATAAGGTGCAACCATCTCTTTATATTCATGAAGGTTTTCAAGAAGTTCATCGGGATCAAGCGCCGGTTTGTGATACAGATGCTCTAAAATTACATTTTTCTGCTCACATACTCTCACAACCTTTTCCTTCAAAAGCTCTTCGTCAAAAAGTTCGCTTACCTGGAAACCAATTTTAGCATATTTATCGGAATAGAAAGGAGCGATACCTGATTTGGTGGATCCAAAGGACTTACCGCCAAGTCTTTCCTCCTCATACTGGTCAAATAAAATATGGTAAGGCATTACCATCTGTGCCCTGTCCGAGACAAGAATCTTCGGTGTGGGAACATTTCTGTCTGTAATAGATTTGATCTCCTTAAATAATACGGGAATATTAAGTGCAACACCGTTTCCGATGATACTGGTGGTATGTCCGTAGAACACACCGGAAGGTAAGGTGTGAAGTGCAAACTTACCGTAATCATTTACAATCGTATGTCCTGCATTGGCACCACCCTGAAAACGGATAATGATATCTGCCTGCTGAGCAAGCATATCAGTGATCTTGCCTTTTCCCTCGTCGCCCCAGTTAGCGCCCACTACTGCTTTTACCATATTTTTCTTTCCTCCTAATTAAGTGCATCAGGAAAGGCAGGTCTGTAAAGATCTGCCTTTCATTCATAACTCTTTACTTTGTGATTATACACCAGTTTTCATCATAAGTAAAATCAATATTTATTATATATGATATAATTCAGTATTATATATTTATTGTTCCGGCTTTACCACATACTTTTGCGGATGAAGCAGCTTATCCACCGCATCAATCGCAGGACCCAGAGAAACAATCATCAACACCGTGATAAGCCCCACTTCTCCCTTGATGCAGAAAGCAAACAGCGTGATCAGACCGTCAAAAATCATACGAACAGTACGGAACCTGATCTTCTTTCCCGTCTTAGCACACAATCTCTTATGGATCAGATAGGGAAGGGCATCATAGGGAGCAGTTCCCAGCTCACTGTTCATATATACTGCTGCCGCAAACACAAAAATGATCAGAGTCGGTATCATCACCGCCATACGCATTGTAAATGTGCTGATCTCGGTTGTACCAAATATCTTTCCAACAAGCCAGGTGGTAAAATCCGCCGATATCCCCACAAGAAACATATTTCCAAAAGTACCGGGTCCAAAAAGTGACCTGTCAATCAGAAGTACAAACACAAGCAAAACTAAATTGAAAAGAATTTGATATACGCCAAATGACAATCCCAAAATCCTTGCCATACCGTAATTCATAGCTGAGCAGGGATCAGGACCAAACTGCGTCATCACCAGGATGGAAACACACATACCCATAACAATAACGCTGAGCAGCATCTGAATCATATTTTTTGTTTTACTACTGTCACATTTCACTTTTTTCAACGTCCCATTCATTACACTCTGAATCCCGAAAGGATCTCTGAAAGCTCCTTTGCCCTTCCTTCCAGAACATCTGCCGCCTGATCAAGCTCTTCAATAGAGACAGATTGCTTCTTTACCGTATCATTCACATTGGAAGCACCTGCTGCCGTCTGGGCCGAGATGGCCGTGATGGCAGAAATGGAGGACAGCGTCGTATTTCTGTCTTCTTCCATGCTGATTACATTTTTATTTATGATTTCAAGCGCTTCAAGAAGTCCCGAAACCTGTTTGCCGATACTGTCAAAGGATTCTGTTGTCAGTGCCACTGCTTTCTGCTGGTCACCTACGATATTCTCAGCCTTTCTCGCCACATCAGTAGCTTCTTTTGTATTTCCATCTATCTCCTGAACAATCTGTGCAATTTCTTCTGCAGAGCGGATGGATTCATCTGCCAGCTTTCTGATTTCCTGCGCCACTACCGCAAATCCTTTACCGGCCTCTCCCGCCCTTGCAGCCTCAATGGATGCATTCAGGGAAAGAAGGGTCGTCTGTTCTGCGATTTCATTGATCGCTTCAATGATGGTTGCGATGGACTTTGATTTTTCGGCAAGATTCTCTATGGTCTCAATAATACTTTCCGTGATCTGCGTGGTGGAATTGGTACTCTCCTTCAGCTGCATTACAGATTCCATTCCCGTCTCGATCACCTTATCCACCCCTTTTGCAAGGGTATTGATCTGTCCTGAATTATTTCCCACTTCGCTGATTCTCTCAGACAGGGCATCCATCTGATGGAGACAGTCTGCTGACTCCTTATCCAGATTTTCAACACCAAGATCAATTTCCTGGATCTCTGACTGAATATCGCGTGAGGTCTGTAAGAAATTATCTGAGGCGGAAGCCATACCCGTTGCCGCCTTGGTAAGCTCGCCGTTCACATCCTTAAGCCCCGTCACCAATTTTTTCATGTGTGCTGTCATATCCGTGATACCGTCAGCCAGAAGCTTGAATTCATCCTTTCTCTTTGTCTTCACTTCCACCGTAAGATCACCATGGGATACTTTCTTCAGCTTTTTGATCATCTCATTGATGGCACCGGCATATTTTCCTGCCATCATTCCGGCAAA
>CAMEIH010000029.1 GCA_945917985.1 uncultured Clostridium sp.
TTGAGCAAAAGTCAGCGTGGGATTGATGTGGTATCTTTATCTAAGTGATACCCCGATTTCCCATTTTGAAACAGCTGCTTTGGAAACACCGATATAGCTTGCAAGCTCATCTTGTGTTATTCCTTTTTCTTTACGCTTGTTTATAATTGTTCGAGCAATATTGATTTCTTTCATGTTTATCACCTCTACCACTATTTTAGCAGTAGAAAAAATCAACTACAACAGATTCATAGTTGATTTTGGTTGAATAAATCAACCGATGGTTGTCACACTACTCTTCCTTGCTTACATGATCCCCCTCTTTTTTTTCAGACCAGCAGTCTATATGTAAAAAAATAGAAAACCCTTCGGTTTTCTATTTTTAAATATGCTTATGACTTCAATTAAACTGTGAAAAGGCATCAACTTTCGTAACACCATCCACATGAACAAACACATCCATATAGGTGATATCATCTTTCTTATACTCATATTCAAAGCAGCCGATGATATCCTCCTGGTTCTTTTCTTTGAAATTGTTAGCCTGAAGGTATTCCATAATCAGTTTATAAGCATTAGGAATTCTTTCAAACGGCTGAATGAATGGCTCCTTAATCGTTATGACAGCATAATCGGCTTCTTTATTCTGTGAAAACATTACTCCAGGATAATCTGTCGTGAAATCATCCGGGACCACACAAGCTGCGACATATCCGTGAAGTCCAAATCTATTCTGCTGTTCCTGTGTCACAAAAGGAAAATCCCATCCAATAAGCTTAACATCAGGACATATCTTTTTCAGACCACAGTTTTCCGCCCACCTGTCTATATACCCCAGAGCATCGCTTTCCGGATCCGGAGAAATAATCACGTAGCTGGCCATCTTAAACGGTGCTACTCTTTTAATCCTTATCTCTGAATAAATACCACTCTGGTCAGATAAATCTTCTCTCACAAGGGCATCAAGCTTACATGCAAAAACCTCACACATCTCCACAAGTCTGTCCAACTCCGGAACTACTTCGTCAGCTTCCCACCTTGACACGGTCTGTCTGGTTACACTCATCCTGTCAGCAAGCTGTTCCTGTGTAAGCTTTTTCTGTTTACGCAAAAAACTAATATTATTTCCTAAACTCATTATTCTCATCTCCGTTCAAATTGTTATCCAATGGCCATTGATCATCTATGATTATGCCATAACGAAGAATACTAATCCACCAACCATGACATGCTTTTTTCGGTATCTATGCAACACAGCATGTTGCATTATTTCATCTGTATTTGTTGTGATCAAGAATGATGATAAATGAGGCAGGAAACATCATTATTATCTTCTATTATGATCTATCTTTTTCCTTTTTGATTGTATCCAGCACATTCTAATCGATATTATGCAAATTTCTAACGTATTTCATATCTATTCGATAGACTTCTAATGGTAACTGCATTATAAAATTCCCCTATAAAAATTATCAAGGACTATGTTTCCATAGTCCTTGAATGTAGTGTCACAGTAGCGACGCTAACGCTTTTTTAACGTCCACTTATCGGCAGGACTCTCCGTTAATACTATTCTATCAAACAGAATTTTTTTGTCAATAATATGATAAATTTTATAATACTTTCTATCCTCGCAATTCAACACACACAATTTCCGGATCATTGAACAGTCGAATGGGAATTACGCTGTTTCCGAGTCCTCTGCTCACATACATTGTCGTATTGCCCATTCGATATTCTCCCGCCGTGTACTTCGGAAACAATCCCTGATCAGGAGCTGCAACAGCTCCTACGAACGGCAGGATAAACTGTCCTCCATGTGCATGACCGCACAAAACAAGATCGACTCCGGTCTGGCTGTACTTTTCTATATATTGAGGTTCATGTGCCAAAACAACTCTAAGATAATCAGAGTCACAATCCTGCACCAGAGAACTGAGCGTTCCATCTGACAGGCTTCTGTCATCCAGCCCAATCAGAGAAAAGAAAGTTTCTGAAACCGATATCGTAACTGCTTCATTTTGTAAAAGAAACACCCCTGCCTTTTCCATTTCCGTATACAATTTTGTCCTGTCCTTTTCATCCAGCCAATATTCATGATTTCCTGTCACATAATAAACCGGACAGATCTGTGTAGCAGACTCCATGAAATGAATTGCTATGTCAAGATCGGTATGATTGGAATCCACCAGATCACCGGTCACCACGATCATATCGGGTTCCAAACTCGTTATTTTTCTGATCAGTTTTTCATTGTTCTGACCAAACTTTGCATTATGCAGATCCGATATCTGTACAATTCGGTAACCATCCATTTCAGCCGCTATTTTGTCATTTTGATAGGAATAACAGGAAACTACAAGATGGTGGTTTTCATACCGGAAAAACAACACGATACCAAGTATGAATATCAAAATTATGAATTTTTTCTTAATCCAGCAAACCATATATTTTGTACAGAGAAAGCATATTCTGATACTGCAGCTTATTTCCCATCAGCTGGCGATAAGTTGCCGATTTTTCTTTGCCTTCCTCCTTTAACCGCCTCATTTTATTTTCTGCGGTTTCGTAGTCTTTCTGTACCCCGGCCAGCATTTTCTCAAAGGCTTCCAGTCTTTTCTCAGGATCCATCTTCCGTTCTACCCTCCTTTTCATGCTTTATTCCTTTCGCAAAAATTCCGCAGTAATGGTGTTTCCCTTTTCTAGCATTTCGAGAGGCGTGCCGGTGAAAACCACCTCTCCCCCTGCGCTGCCGCCGTCAGGGCCTATATCAATGATATAGTCTGCCATCTTCATCACATCCGTATTGTGCTCGATGACGATCACCGTGTTTCCCCGATCTACCAACCCGTCAAGCAGCGCCATCACCTTTTTGATATCGGAAGCGTGCAGTCCTGTGGTGGGCTCATCCAGCACATAAATATTGCCTTTCTTATGAAGTTCTTTTGCAAGCTTTACCCGCTGTCTCTCCCCTCCGCTTAAGGTTGACAGGGGTTGTCCCAAAGAAAGATAGGGAAGCCCTGTCTCAAGAAGCGCATCCAGATGCTTTCTGATCTTAGGAAGGCCTCCAAAAAACTCCCTGGCATCCTCCACATTCATATCAAGAACTTCCACGATATTTTTGCCCTTGTAGGTGTAGGAAAGGGCTTCTTTGCTGTATCTCTTTCCCTCGCAGGCTTCACAGACCGTGGTCACCGGATCCATAAATACAAGCTCTGTGGTGATGGCACCTCTTCCCTTGCAGGAAGGACAGGCGCCTTTGCTGTTAAAAGAAAAAAGTCCTGCATCCACTTGATTTTCTGCGGCAAACACCTTTCGTATCTCATCAAAAAATCCGAGATAAGTGCATGCTGTGGAACGACCTGTGGCGGTGATGGCGCTCTGATCCACCAGTACCACCTTTTCTTCATACTGCTTTGCAAACACATCCCGTATCAAGGAAGACTTGCCGGAGCCCGCAACTCCGGTCACCACGGTGAGCACGTGAAGAGGAATATCCACATCGATATGTTTCAGATTGTGAAGATGGGCATCCCGAACAGGCAGAAATTCCTTCGGTTTCCTCACATGTTCTTTCACCTGTACTTTTTCTTTCATGGCGTTTCCAGTAAGCGTTCCGCTGACAAGAAGCGCCTCGTAGTTTCCCTGGAACAGGATATTTCCGCCGTTTCGCCCCGCCAGAGGCCCCACATCGATGATTTCGTCCGCAATACTGATAATATCTTTATCGTGCTCCACCACAAGCACTGTATTCCCTTTGTCCCGAAGACTCTTGAGAAGCCGGCTCATCCGAAACACATCTCTTGGATGCATTCCCACACTGGGCTCATCAAATATGTAAGTCATTCCCGTCAGAGAGCTTCCCATGTACCTCACAAGCTTCAGTCTCTGTGCCTCACCCCCTGAAAGTGTTACAGTCTCCCGGTTCATAAAGAGGTAGGGAAGTCCGATATCGATCATTCTGGTCAGCCCATCGATCAGGCCTTTCACCACAACGGTCACACGCGGATCCTCGATGGTTAAAAGAATCTCACGAAGATGGGTGAATTCCATCTCGCACATTTCAGCGATAGTATAGCCATGCACCTTACAGGAAAGGGCTTCCGGATTCAGCCTTTTGCCCTGACAATCCGGACAGACTGTCTCCCTCATAAAATGGTTCAGCCTCTTTAACGTATTGTCATTCTGCTCCTCCGGGCCTTTCATCAGGCAAAGACGTTGGAACTGGTTTTTAATACCCTCGATCTTTTTATGTTCTCTTTCACCGTTTTTTGTCCTGCTACCGTAAAGGAGCAGATTTCTCTCCTCCTCGGTATAATCCTTCCATTTCTTATCAAGGTTATAAAGCCCTGAACCGGTATACATTTTCCAGTAATAATTTCCAACGCCAAAAGCCGGAAGATTCAGCATTCCTTCATTTAAGGATTTTTCAGGATCAATCACCTGTTCAATATCAAGATCAAGAATTTTTCCTATTCCTGAACATGTTTTACACATACCATTTGGATTATTAAAAGAAAAATAAGAGGCCGGACCCACATAAGGTTCTCCGATTCGGGAAAACAAAAGCCGGAGAGATGCATGCATATCACTGATGGTTCCCACCGTTGACCTTGCATTTCCCGAAATTCTGCCCTGGTCAATGATCACGGAAGCCGTCAGGTTATCAATGAATTCCACATGGGGTTTCTCGTACTTTGGAAGCCGTCCCCGCACCCAGGCGGAATAGGTTTCATTCATCTGCCGCTGACTCTCTGCCGCAATGGTATCAAACACAATACTGGATTTACCGGAGCCTGACACTCCGGTAAATACGACAATTTTGTTCTTGGGAATGTTTAAGGATACATTCTTCAGGTTGTTCTGCTTTAGTCCTCTGATGACAATATCTTTACTCATCTTCCCCGGTACCTCCCTTAAGTTTTCTCACAGGAATCTGGATTTCGGAAAGCCACTCTTCCTCGGATTCCTTATTCCAGACGCCGTCAATATAGCTTTCCCTGATGTTGCCGCAGATCTCGTATCCGTTATCTTCGATGTACTTTAAAAGCACCGCATAAGTACCCGGAAATGTATCATAGGAGCCACTGTGATAAATGCAGGCAGCCTGAATCTCCGGAAGAAACTGAAACTTCAGCCGCTTGGAGTCTTCCTTTTTTTCCGTGACTGCCTCACAGGTCTCGATCAGAATATTTTCCTCCTGATACCCCGGCTCCAAATACTGCGTAAAGCAATACTCGGGAAGCGCACACTCGCATCCAAGCCGCTCCATTTCCGCTCCCATCTCCGGCATCAGATCAAACAGTTCATCATAAGACTCTATCCTCTTTTTACTCGTCGCAACCGTTACTGCCGGGATGGTCTTTACCAGAACAGGCGCATCAAGTGCCGGTCTTTCGCCGGACAGATGTCCGTCGATAATTGCAATCTGTCTTGTCAGTTCCGCAATCTTTGCAAGGAGCGTTGCCTTCTTTTTGTTAAGGAAGGCTTTCTCGTCCGCCCCATTCCGAAGCAGCTTAATGTCATCCAATGTAAAGCCGGCCTGCTTTAACGCCGCAATCTGATGCACCACAGCCATCTGATCCATGGTATAGTAGCGGTAACCGTTCTCCTCATCCACATAGGCAGGCGTAAGCAGCCCCTGCTCTTCATAAAACCGTAGGGTCTTTACCGTGACATGGTTCATCTGAGCAAACATGCCGATTCTGTACAGGTGGCTTGCTGCCTTTTCCGCACAACCTTTGTGTTCATCTCTCATTCTCATCGTTGTCCTCCTCCTTTTGGGCAAAATGTTCTGCCGTTTTCTTTGTAAGGAGAATTCTATATCCTCCCCTTAAGGGGAGAGTCAAGAAGTCAAATATGTCTTTTTATTTTTTCTTTACCGGAATCCAGATTTCACAGTAATAGTTTTCGTCCCGGGTTCCCTTCTCGTACTTTGTCGGATCATCATAATACTCTACACAGTATCCCGCCGCAAATTCATACTCTTTCAATGCCGGCAGCCATTCGGTATAAATCTTGGTATTCACATCCTGCAACGCATCCGGCATCGCTCCTCTGCAAGGGAACACTGCCCAGTCAAAAGCCGGGATGGTTTTAGTCACAAATCCTTCCGGAATCTCTTTCTGCGGATCGTATGGATCTGCAATCAGGTATTCAAAGTTCTCCTGTCCCATCTCCAGATCAATATTGATACCATAACAGCCACAAACCACTGCACCCTTTCCGCTCTGAAAATGCTCCTGCCAAAACTGCGGTACGGTTTCCTTTGCGCCTTCATACGGAAATGTCTTTGCGTTTGCGATAACAGTAAATGCTTCTTTTTTTACGATCTTGTAATCCATGAGATAGCCTCCTTCTAATGATATTTTGATTTTCAGCGGAGCAAAGGATTTGAGCAGCACATCATCTTTGCGTACAGCTGTGGGTGTCACTCCATGGAATCTGGCAAATGCCTTAGTAAAACTATCCGGAGAGTCGTATCCGTACTTCATGGCAATATCAATAATCTTCTCATCGGTAACTAACAGATCATTCCCGGCAAGTGCCAGTCTCCTGTTTCTAATATACTCCGATACAGAAAACCCGCAGAGCATTGCAAAACCCTTCTGAAAATAGAACGACGATACACCTACACTTTTTGCAACACTCTCTACTGTGATATCCTCTGTGATGTGATCCTCCATATACTGAATCGAGTTTCCTATGATTGCCATCCATTCCATGCTTCTTTTCTCCCTTGCTTCTGACTACATTCTATCTAATCAGGGGGCCTTCTTCCCGACAATTTCTGCCCAGATTTGTCCTGCATCAATCTCCATCCGAAAAAAAGCGCATATATAACTGATGGAATCATCATCACCATCATTACAGGAAAATACGTATAGTACCAATCCTCCTCATATACCAGGAAGACCGGCAATAAATTGCATATACCATGACTGATGGAGCACGCAAATATCGATCCGCTTTTTTTGTATAAATATACCATAAAGAATGAAAGACATATATTAGAAATCGTTATCTCGACAAACATCTGAACCGGATAATTCATGAGCACTATCATACCCAGATGATAAATTCCTCTAATCACGCCAAGTAAAACACAGGCCCATCCGATTCCTATCAGCCTCTCAAGTTTTTCATACAAATATCCAATCCATCCAAGCTCCTCACCCAGGCACTCAATAAAACAAGCTGTTCCGAAAACTGTCAAAAGCAGAATATTCGCGATTTCCCTTATCGAAAAATTTGTAGAAACATCATTGGGAAACAGCAGGAGTGCAAGAGGATCCGCTGCATAAACAATAATCACAGAGCCTATGATAGATAACAGAAAATATTTCCATGATTTTTTCTGCACCTTGATACCTAAATTATTCCAGCCTTCCTTCGATATCTTGCTCATGATCAGACAAACCAGCATCGGCATAAACTGAGCTAAAACAATGCAGAATACAGCATCATCCGATTCTCTGTTTGAATACCCTATATACCACAAAATATTGCTGGCTACCAAAACAATCACAATATACAAAACTGCTAACTTGGCAACTCTTCTATCAACAGATTTCCACATTCTGTTTTTCTCTCCAATATTCCGATCCGTCTCTTAATCTTCCTATCAGTCTGTACTGAAACATTTCCCGACGTATCAATTCAATATCCGTAAAGGAGATATTCTGTCTAATAATCTCATTTACTTCTGGTAGGCCACCTTCATGCTCAATTCACGGAGTCTTTTATTAAGTTCATCAATATTCTTTTCAAACCATGCAAGAAGCTTTGACGCCATATCGGCCTGCTCCAGATAAATGTTTCTGTTCCTTGAAATGGATTCATAGTACTGACCATAGAAATTGCAGACGACCAGGAAATAAAAGAATAACTTTCCGGCATTTTCTATATCATACTGGTTCAGTGTTCCAACCTCCAGATATGCATCAATATATTCGATGAGACGATCAATATCTATCATCCCTTTTCTCACTTCGGGTGCCATATAAATATAGGAACGGACAATCTCCCATATATAGGGATGTTTACAGGCACACGTAAAGTCGATGACTCCACTGATCTCATCATTTTCCCAAATCAGCTGAGAAATCATATAGTCTCCATGTGTATTGCCACAGCTGAATCTGTTGATATCAAACTCATATTGCTCCATAGATTCTACAATTCTCATATTGGAACGAATATACTTGGCGATTTCGATATCGCCTCCTTCAATGGCCTGCTGCAACGTTGCCTCATAAGCATCTTTCATATATTCCGGTTTTCTGTACACAAAAAATTCTTTACCGATACCGATAGGAATGTCTTCCTCTTCCCGTATCGATTCATGTATTTTCGCTAACAAAGCTGCCGACTTCCTCTGCAGCCTGACCGGCGCATCATGATACGCATAAGTAATCCCTTTGTAGAATTCCTGCACCGTAAATCTTCTTCCATTCTCATCTGAGGAAAGCATTTTACCCTGCTTATTTGGAATAAATCTGCATGCAGGAATACCATCCGACAAGAGCTTTTCACAGATCTTTATCTCCACCTCCGGATGATTCATTTCATTGTCACTTGGGTATTTCACAACATACTTCTTTTGCCCCGCCTGAACAAAATAGGTGAGTCCGCCTGCACCATTCTCAGACGGTTCCATTGACTCAATCTCAATCCCATATAGTTTATACAAGCGCATCCTGAGCTGTTCAAACTCCAGCTGTTTCACCAGTTCAAGCCGTGACCTGTCGATAGAACGCATCATTTCAAGAATGGGTATCGATTCACCGGCAAGCAGTTCATTGACCGTTATCCCGAGTATCTGACAGAGCGGTTCCATAAAAACCACTTCCGGCAGTCCGTTTCCACACTCCCATTTTGAAACGGTCTTTTCACTCACTCCCAGTCTTGCAGCAATATCTTTTTGCAGAAATCCTCTTTCTTTTCTGCATCGTGAAATAAATTTACCTATCTTCGTTTGATTCATTTTTCTTCGCATCCATTCTTTTTTTGATAAGTATAGAATAAATACAAATTACAGAATTGGGAACCCACGCTCCGTAGGCTTAAGTTTGCCGTTACATCATTTTTCATGGTTACGTCGCTTATCGTTTTTCCTTATATAACGTGCATCTTTATAGGAACCTATTTTTGTTATTCTGTTTTCTTTTAGCATCTTTCCCAGTACCAGTTCAACAGTCTTCACGCTGATATCAGGGAGTTTATTCATGATATCCTGCTTTGAGATTGGAACTATGGCACTCATCAATATACTTTCCACCCGTTCAGATTTCTTTGCTTTCTTTAAAGAAATATCCATAAAGGAATCATCAAGTTCTTTAAAGCACCTATACAATATCTGAAGAAAGTTAATGATAAACGGCACATAATCATTCTCATTTTCATGCCATGAGATTGACGACTTTTCTAATGCTGCATAATAGCTTTCTCTATATTTGTTTACCTGCCCTTCGTAGGAAATATATTTCACAATATCATATCCTGCGATATATAAAAGTAAAACTGTCAATAATCTTGATACACGTCCATTACCATCATCAAATGGATGAATACAAAGAAAATCCAAAACAAAGCATGGTATTAATAATAATGGTGATATTTCCGAATCCTGTCTGGCATCATAATAGGAAAGAATCAATTGTCTCATAGCATCTGAAACTTCCTTCGCCGGAACCGGGATAAATCTCACCCGCCTGCTTCCGTCTGTTCCATATTCCATGATATAATTATTATGTTTCTTATATTTTCCTGCTTCTGATGACTTCGTATGTTCTTCCAACATTCTATGAAACATAAGTATTACATCTTCTTCAATATCAAGGTCATTGTATTCTGTATGAATCAATTTCAGAGCATCTTTATAACCGGATATTTCCAGTTCATCATGAGTTATCGGTGCTGCACCATCTACAATATCCCTTATTCTGGAATCTGTTGTAACAATACCCTCTATTGCATTACTTCCTTTTACAGACTCAATAATCGCTTTTTTGTGTAAACTCTCAAAAGTCGCACGATACTGCAGTTTTCGAAATTCCTCTTTAGATTTCAAATCAGCTATAATGTTTGTTAACCCGACAATATTTCCCGGAATTTCTTTTTTCAAAAAAGAATAATCAAACTTACGCATATGACCGATCCTCCATAACGCAATTTACTACCTAAATTTTATCATTTTTTAGGTAGTAAATCAATTTGATCTTCAAAAGATCCTATTGCAGCCTGACTACCACTTTAAATCAGGAGCCGCCAATGCCATTGACATAAAAATCATCACAAAAGCAATCGTAAATATAATCATTGTCTGTACGACACCCATTTGTTTGTGCAACTTAAGTAACTCATCCTGCTTGTAGCCGATTCCTATGGCGCCGACAAAAACACCTCCGAGAATTCCATACACAAACGGCTTCCACTGAAGGGTATAGATCAGTAGGATAAAACATGCAGCTACACCAATGATCATAAGTATTTTTCTCTTTTTGGGTTTTACAATTAATGTTGCCAGAAGCCATATACAGGACAGTATAATTCCCCCAACTAAAACCGGCATAGACATACGGAACCCCCCTCTAATGATACTTTATATCAGTTTTTCATCCTCGCAAAATCTATCTGTACTAATTTCTTTCCATTTGGCAGTTTCTTCTCTGCCCTGCTGCCTGTTTCATATCCGATCTCCTTCATAGTGCCTTTCAGTTCATTCTCTTCCATCTGATGATGCACCATGTTAAGACCGTCAAAAGCCTGAAGATATGGCGAATCCGAAACAAAGGAATCATCTGTGTTTATCTGAATGACACAGGAGACATAACGAGGATCTACAAGTCTTACAACCTTTTGGAAGCATGCATATCCGATATATTCAATCAGCAGATCGGCGATGAGAAGTTCTGCATTCGGCAGTTGCAGCTCCTTAGAAAGAAGGTTCACACAAACCGGAACAAACACATCCGCCAGCTCACAATATCTTCTTTGACACTCGTCCAGATATTTCTGATTCACATCGACCCCATAAACTTTTTCAAACTTTTCTGTGTCGATATGCTCCAAACCATTTCCACCGGCTATGCCAAGAATCATTGCGGTATTTGCATCATATGTGTGAAGCTGCCCTTTCATCAGCTCGTTTAGAGCCTGAAGCTGGTAAACGCTTTGAAGGCTCATATGACTTTCATAAACTTTTAAGTCTATCTCTTCCCATGGATTATACATAAAGATTTTCACTCCATTCGCGCCACAATATCATTCCATGCTTCTTCATCGATCTCTTCATCACGAAATAATTTCTTTTTATCATCATCCGTAATTTTGCGAATCACCTTGCAGGGATTGCCGGCGGCAATGCACCAGTCCGGAATATTTTTCGTCACTACACTTCCGGCTCCGATCACCACATTGCTTCCGATGTGCACTCCCGGACACACCACAGTATTTCCGCCAATCCATACATTGTCACCTATGGTCACCTCTTTGCCATACTCATAGGCTGAATTGCGGCTGACCGGATGGACGGGATGGCCTGCCGTGTAAATCGCTACATTCGGAGCCAGCTGACAGTTGTCGCCGATCTTAATTTTGGCAACGTCCAGCAATGTACAATTATAATTTGCAAAAAAATTTTTACCCACCTCTATGTGCTTTCCATAATCACAGTAAAACGGTGGATTGATAAACGCTCCATCTGATTTTCCCAAAAGTTCCTTCACAATCTTTGCTATCCCTTCAAAATCAGAGCGGTCAATAAAATTTAATTTTTGCAATATCTTCCTGCATACGATCATTTCTTCTGCAACACTTTCGTCCGCTATATATGCCAAACCTTTGTCTCTTCGTTCTCTGTTTGTCATTGTTTTTCTCCATTCAATTTATTTGTTCAGTATTGTAAGTCCCTTTTTCTCACCCTGGAGGGTATGAGCACTCATTTCGCTTCAAAAAACCCTCGCATTTCGACCTGGGAGGGTATTTCAAGCTGTTTTTCTCAATCATACCCTTGTAACTTAATCTACTACCTGTGAAATGGACACTTGGTTTCACTTTTAAGCCCATTTATACTTTTGTCGAGGGTATATCAAAGCGACTTATCCTCCTCATACCCTTCTCAGCGTTTCACAACTTTTTCAGAGGGTATTTTAGCCGCTTTTCACTTCTTATACCCTTCTCCCGCATTTTTCAATGTTCTGAGAGCAAAAACAAGTTCAGCAGCACCTCAAATTTGCATCTTTCGTGCTATTTTCTTCATCAAAACAATTCATCAAGTAAAATATAATATCTCAGCTTATCCGGATCAGCTGCAATCCCCAGCTTCTCAAACAGCATTTCCGGTGAGTAACCCTCATACGGGAACCCGCCATTGAAATTTCCTTCGAAATTATGCTTAAGGCTCCTGTAGCAGATGGCTATATCCTGCCACCTGTCGGCGATTCCCATCTTACCCAGATCAATAAAGCCACTGACACGGTTATTTTTTACCAATATATTAGGCAGACTGAGATCTCCGTGAGTAAATACCAACTCTTCCTCCGGTCTGTTATTCTCCAACCATTCAAGCAGCTTACCGGGTGATGCAAAACCATTTTCGCCAAAGGTTTCCGGTTCCGTATTCTCCACATCAACCAGATCATTCTCCACATTATATCTTGCAGCCTTAAGCTTCACATCCAGCGAATTGTCACATGGGCAGCCTGCGACATCCACGCTCCAAAGCAGGCGTAACGCTTCTGCCACAATATCCAGCAAAAGTTTGGGATCTCTCATATACCTGTCATCACATGCCATTTTGCCCGGCACTTTTGTCATCAGACAATAGGTCTTTTCATCATGTACCTCATAAGCCAATATTTGTGGCACGGGAATCTTTTCGGAAAGCCAGTTGCAGACCATATACTCATTATCCGTTTCCCCGGAATATGCCTGTATTTTCAGGACCATGTCATCGAACATAAACACTCTCGAATCTGACATACCAACATGATTTTCCTGATATTCTTTTCCTTCCACTATTTTCCGGATGCTATCCGGCAACCATAATTTCTCCATTGCTATTTATTCCCGTAATCCATATTTCTTCCCGAAATGATAAATTTCGTCCCAAGGTGCCTCCTATGATGAAACCGCCCACTGACTGCCGCTGTGAATTTCCTTAAGTTGCTCACCCATAATAGGTTTCATCAGGTCAAGCGCTTTTTGTCCGGTACAATGTCCGGTATAAAACCTTGTTTTCATCTTTTTAAGTTCCATGGCCGTTTCCCTGATCGTCCTGATCTCCTCCGGTGTGTAGTCTGTTTTTTTCATCATATGGAATCCGCTGACCACCAGATCAGGAGTACCATGATATAATTCCTGATACCGATCCAGTATGTTCAGAATTCCGTTGTGTGCACAGCCGGACAGCAAAACAGTGCTTTCCGGAGTGTGAACCACCAGACATTGTTCGTGCAAAAAAGCATCCTGCACATTGCTCCCGTTTACTCTCTCAGATAGCAGCAAATTGCTCTGGGGATAAAACCTCCTGCCTGTAATATTGGTGAAAAGAGATAATTCCTCATCGATCCCATAATCTCCCCGGAGAAAATGAACCTGAGGAAGGTTCTGTATCTCTTTATCGATTCCGATATACCGTTCTCCGTGATAATAATCTCCGGTGGCAGTCTGCTGCATATAGATCTGCGCATGTTTGTTTATCTCGCAAAATGCCAATAATCCACCAGCATGATCGTAATGCCCGTGGCTTAATATCACAGTATCCACTTTTCCCAAATCGACGCCAAGCTTTGCCGCATTTTGGATAAAAGCGCTCGTTGCACCGGTATCCATCAATATTTTATGATTCTTTGTCTCAATATAAATGGATAATCCATGTTCAAAGCAACATTCCGAATGAGTGCAGGTATCCTCCATCAGTGTAACAATTTTCATATTTTCTCCGTTCCGAAGCATTGCCGCTTCTTCCCTCACCGCGATCACTTTACTGAATAATCAAATTATACTATATCCGGCTTTTTCCTACAATGATGACCTGTTACCATCCCATTTCCATGAGCCACTTATTTACCGTTTCCTCCCGTTGCTTTTCCATACCATCTTCTGTTTTAGGAAGTTTCAGTTCCCCACAAATACTGCCATCGAGCAGATACAGGATACGGCTGCATCTGCTTGCCACCTTACTGTCATGAGTTACCAGCAGAATTGTGGTTTCTTCCTTATTCAGCTTTACGAATTCCTCCATGACTTCCGCTGCAGCACTCTTGTTCAGCGCTCCGGTAGGCTCATCAGCAAACAGAATCTCAGGGTGATTTATCATACTTCTGCAAATACAGGCACGCTGAAGCTGTCCGCCGGAAACCTGGGTGATACAGCGCCCCGCAAGATCAGAAATAGACAGCTTTTGCATCAGTTTTGCAGCATTCTCTTTCAGCTGCGTTTTTGATCTTCTGTTTCCCTTTCGGCTTCTTTTCCCGATTTCTTCTCCGTTCTTATTTGCCTGCACAGCAGGCAACAGAATGTTATCAAGAATATTCAAATTTCCCATCATGTTCATCTGTTGAAATACAAAGCCCATCTTATGTAGCCGGAAAAAGGCTTTTTCATCCTCCGAAAGCTGTGTGATCTCCTCACCGCTTAAAAAAACACTTCCCCCTGAGGGTTGATCCATACCTGCCACATTGTATAAAAGCGTAGACTTCCCGGAACCTGAAGGACCCATGACTGCCACCATTTCCCCTTTTTCTATAGTAAAAGAAACATTATTCAGTATTTGATCCTTGCACAGATTTTCCACTCTCAATAATTCTGCCATTGCACCTATTCCTTTCTCATACAACATTCAAAGGCTTTCACCTTTTTCATTTCCGATATACCAAGCCGGACCGCTAAAACTACCGTCAGTAAAGTAAGTGCCGGTATCAAAAGCAATATCTTCTCCCATTCCACAACAAAACGGAATCCATCTGCGCCCAGTGTTTGCAGGAGCATACCGCAAAGTTCCTCTCCAAGGACACTACCGAGAAGCAGTCCTGTGACGATTCCGGCAGCAGCAGGAAGCAATCCTTTTATCATATATGACTTTCTTATGCTTCCATTGGTAAAGCCCAGAGCTTTTTGCAAAGAGATCGAATACCTCTTTCTCTCCACGATCAGACGCATAAACAGCGTGACCACCACAAAAATGATCACCACGGCCGTCCCTGCTGCAACACCCTTCGCCAGCCTGATTTGCTGTAACGTCTGGCCATAGGTCTGCGCCACATAATCTGCAATGTCAACCGCTTTGATTCCCTCACTGCTGTATTCTGAAAGCCACTCCTGCCGGGATGCAGTTGATTTCAGAGAGACATAAAGGATACTCCACATGACCGTAGTATCATCCTGTGCATTTACAATATCTGCCTTTGCTGTCTTTCCGCCGTTAGTGATATCTGAATAAATACCGCATACCGTATAAATCGTATTCCCTTTTCCTGTCTGCAGTATCAGACTGTCTCCCACCGACAATCCCAGTTCCTTTGCATTTAAGTTGGAGAGCGCAATCTCGTTTTCCTTTTCCGGTGCTGTCCCTTTTACATAGCTTACCGGGAAAACAGTGTGATCACCCTCTTCTACTATCAGATTGCATTTCGTTCCATCTGCAAGAAATGATAAATAGCTTTTTGTTTGAAGTACTGTGAATTTTTCCACCCGTTCGTCATTCTTAAGTTTCCTCGCAACTTCCATTGTTGTCTGAGCGATATCTTCCGTCTGCCGCACATCGATACGAATCTCTCCATTTCCGATTCCCATATAAGTGACGAACTCAGGCGAAGAAAGTGTACTGTACAGATTCTCAGGCACCAGCATCAAAAATACACAGGCTGCTGTCACAAAGCCGATCAGCAGATACTGCAGATATTCTTTTTTCTTTTCCTCCCGCTGTTCCAAAAAAAGTGCTTCCAGAACCGAAAGCTTCTCTGTCCTTTTCAGCCCCTTTCGGATAGAAAAAAGGATGATCTCCTCTGTCAGCATTACTGCCAAAACAGAGAAAATTCCGGTCTGCCATCCGCTTTTTGCAACGCCGTAAAGCTCCTGCATCTGCTTTACCAAAGGCTTTTGAAACAGATAAGCGAAAACGATTCCAAACAGTGCTCCAAATGCAGACAGCAGAACATACTTGGAAAAATATAACTGTCTAATTTCATTTTTGCCGATTCCCAGTGCTTTCAGCATACCCACTTCTCTCAGATCCTTTTCCATCCTCAGTGCCAGAATAAAACGGATGCACAAAAGGGAAATCAAAAGCACTACAATGCTCACAAGAAAAATCACCAGGATCATCATTCCGTCAGACAGCGCATTCATCATGCGGATCAGCGGTCCTGTGATGGTTGGACCGTTCGCCGGAAGCCCGGCTTCCGCATAAGCCGTTCCAAACGCTCCCGTATCAGCTTCTTCCTGCAAAAGAAATTCGATCAGATATTCTTCCTCTCCCAGCTCTTTCATACTTTCATAATCTGCCTCATTTACCAGAAAACGTTTGGAGGAAGCCATCATGGAATTCATCTGGGAATCCCTGATAAAGCCTGCAATCTTTAATTTACAGCTGCCAATCTGCAGGAAATCGCCGACACTTAAATCGTACAGAGCACGATAACCGGCCGGCACATAAACCTCTCCTTTTGCAACCTCAGGCCTTTTGTTTTCCACATCCAGCAGATAATCAAACTGACCTCCCTGTACACATAACCCGTTATCCTGCGTACTGTCCGCAAGACTTTTGCCACCCAGACTGACAGAACTGTTTTCCAGATTTAAGAACCGGCACACCTGCCATTCCTTTATCTCGTCATGTTTTCCGGCAAATTGGCTGATTTCTTCCCTGTTTATCTCTCCTGCATGCATCTGCAAAAAATCAGGAGTCTGGGCCTTTGCCATCAGATCATCAATGGCACCCAGAAGATTGGCAAACAAAAGTACCGTAAGCGCAATCAACATGGCCGTAATTGTCATAAAAACTAAGGTTACAAAAGATAACAGCTTATTCTGCCTGATATCATTCCAAATCAATTTTCCTGTCATGATGATTTCCTTTCCAGGGCTCTGATGCTTTTTATGGGATACAGGGACAACGCTGTTAAGCTTAAAAGGACTCCGGCTGTCATCACAACGCCTGCTGCCCCGCGTCCCACTCCGATCTGAAGCTTTGATGCAATCCCGTCTGCGGCCACACCTGCAAGTCCGTAAGCGACAACATATCCGATCTGGGACAGAAAACCGATCACACCCCAGGCTCTTCCCTGCAGTTCATCCGGAATATTGGTTCTGACAAGATAATCCAGGCAATTATTGGCAAAGGGCAAAGTTGCAAAAAACAAGAAACCAAACAGACATATGATATAGATATTCTCCCTGATTCCAAAGCCTATCATGGTAATCCCCGTAAGGAATAAAGAAATCGCAAGCACCTTCACATACCCTTTTTTAATCCCTCTCATTCCCAAAAACAAGCCTGATACCAGCATGCCGCATGCACAGACCGTCTGTGCGATACCAAGTGTGGTGCTGTCAGCAAAGTCAAGAATCAGGGGTTCTGACAAAATCTGTATTGCGCCCATGAAGCAGGTCATAACAGACGAAACCAGAATCAGAAGGAGTACGCCTCTCCTGTCAGCAATTGCCCTCCAGCCCTCCGTGAGGCTTTTAAAGAAACCGGACTGATTCTCTGTTTCCTTTGTGGCAATTCCTTTTCTTACCACTGCGGTAGAAATCACAGTAAGAATAAAGGTGCTGATGTCGATGACAAATAAAAGCTTGATGTCACTCACGGCAAGCAGGATGCCTGCCAGAACAGGGGAGATCAGGTATCTTGCACTTCCTGCAATGCTCACAAGACCACTGGCTTTGGAATATTCCTCTTTGGTAAGCAGATCCGTCACCGTGGCCCGATAAGAGGGTTCCAAAAGGGAGGAAAAGACTGCACTTACAAATACGCCGATGCAAATCTGATAAAGCTTAGCCTCTCCCTGCAGCATACAGATCAATAGGTAGACAATGCCAAGAGCAGAAAAGCCGTCACCGATCATCATAAGCAGCCTTCTGTCATACTTATCTGCCAGAACGCCTGCCGGAACACTAAGCAGAAGGGTGGGCAGAAATGCAAGTAAGGTGACAAGACCCATACTGGCTGCGCTTCCTGTCTGCCGGAACACATACACACTTAAACCAAAGCTGGTAAGTCCACCGCCGATGGCAGAAATAAATTCTCCTGCCCAAAGCAGCATAAATTTTGAAAAGTTACTTTTTTGATTTCCCATAATAAACGTCCTTTCTTAATAGACCGTCTGTCTGTCGGTCAACTTGTAAAATGAAAGAGTTTGCAAGCAAACTCTTCTTATTCTCCTGCATCCTGAAAGATCGGCATCACTGCCTCCTGCAGGCTTCCCTGTTCCATGCCAAGGAGCCGTTCCAGATTATAGATAAAGGCTTCTATTTTTCTCTGCCTTTCTTCTTCTGAATCTTCCGAAAGTGCATCAAAGGATATACTGGAATACAGCATTGTCATCTCCACCACCTCTGCCGGGTAATCCGTACGACAGATCCCCTGCTTAATGCCTTCCTTAACCAGCCCCGTGATCACAGGATTTACTCCCGTCAGCAGATTCTCACGCATTTTCTGATGAAGCAGGGCATTCTGCGTTCTATGAACCTGTTCCATCACTTCGCGCCCGAGATCATTGTTCAGGTTCAGAGCCATAATAGCCATGGTCAGGCGCTGCAAAACCGGTATCTCCTTATTCTCTGCAATCACCTTTGCCTTCGCAACCAGCCTTTTGCTGATGCGCTCGATCATGGCATCCAGAATATCTTCCTTTGACTTAAAGTGGTAGTACAAGGTTCCCCTTGCAATCCCAACCTCATCCAGAATATCGTTGGTGCTGGTATTGTCAAAACCTTTTGTGGCAAAGAGTCTTTCCGCCACATCCAATATTTCGTTTCTGCGCTCTTCCGCTTCCTTTACTACTCTCATTTGATCTCCACCATTTTTGCAAGTGACTGTGCCCAGCCGATCACATGCGATACTACCGACAGCCTGTCGGTAGTATCGTACCACGCTATTTCAACAATGTCAACCCTACTGTATGCATCTTCACATCACAAAGCAAAGTTTTGTTCCTCTGTTCTCAAAGCCGGTGTTCTCCTTCTTTCACTATTCTTACAAACCGGTCAAGCTGCATTTCCCCCATTTCCTGCTTGTTCGGTTCGGCATCTCTTTGTCTTACGGATATCGTTTTATTGCTCTTTTCCTTCTCGCCAATGATTATCATATATGGCACTTTATCCATGCGTGCCTCCCGAATTTTATATCCCAATTTTTCATCCCTGTCATCCACTTCAACACGAATTCTTTCCTGTCTTAAATCCAGTGCTATCTCTCTTGCATAATCACTATATTTTTCAGAAACAGGGAGAAGCTTCACCTGTACCGGCGACAACCAGACCGGGAATTTACCTGCATAATGCTCTATCAGAATTCCGATGAAGCGTTCTATAGAACCAAATACAACCCTGTGCAGCATAATCGGCCTGTGCTTCTCTCCATCTGCACCGACATACTCTATCTGAAATCTCTGAGGAAGCTGAAAATCCAACTGAATCGTTCCGCACTGCCACGTTCTGCCAATGGAATCCTTCAAGTGAAAGTCAAGCTTCGGCCCGTAAAATGCACCATCACCCTCGTTAATTACATAAGGTTTGTTCATACCCTGCACAGCTTTTTCCAATGCATCCGTTGCAAGTTCCCAATCTTCATCACTTCCTATCGAATCCTCCGGTCTCGTTGACAATTCAATTTCATAGGAGAAACCAAACTTTTGATACACTTCATCAATGAGCCGCATGACCCCTTGGATTTCATCCAGCACCTGATCTTCTCTCATGAAAATGTGAGCGTCATCCTGCGTAAAGCAGCGTACTCTCATTAAGCCATGCAACTGACCTGACTTCTCGTGTCTGTGGACCAATCCAAGTTCACCCATTCTAAGCGGCAAATCTCTGTACGAATGGACCTCTGACTTATAAACCAGCATACCTCCCGGACAATTCATGGGCTTAATTGCATAATCAGCATCATCAATTACTGACGTATACATATTTTCTCTGTAATGATCCCAATGCCCTGACTGTTCCCAGAGTTCTCTGCTCAACATAATTGGCGTTGATATCTCCCGGTAGCCATTTCTCTCATGAATTTCACGCCAATAATGAATCAACAGGTTTTTCAATATCATTCCCTTAGGTAGAAAAAACGGAAAACCGGGGCCTTCATCCATCATCACAAAAAGTCCTAACTCTTTCCCCAGCTTCCTGTGATCTCTTGCCTTCGCCTCTTCAAGCATATGCAGATACTGTTCCAATTCCGATGCCTTTGGAAAAGAAATTCCATAAATTCTCGTAAGCATCTGATTTTTTTCGTTTCCCCTCCAATAAGCCCCCGCAACGGAAAGCAGTTTAATTGCCTTGATCTGACATGAATTTGATATGTGAGGCCCTGCGCAGAATTCCTCATAATCGCCCTGCTTGTAAAAACTGATTTTCTCGGAATCATCCAACTCCCGGATCAATTCAAGCTTATAATCCTCATGGGCATTCTCCATATACGCCATTGCTTCCGCCTTTGACTTTTCATATACCTGAAGAGAAAGTGACTCCTTCACTATCCTTTTCATTTCCTCCTCAACCTCTTTCAGATTTTCCTCCGAAAATGGGAACGAGAACTCAAAATCATAATAAAATCCGTTTTCAATTGCAGGCCCGATTGCACATTTTGTATCCGGATAAAGACGCTTTACAGCCTGTGCAAGGACATGTGCGCTCGTATGCCAGAATGCCTTTTTACCCTCCTGTTCTTCAAACTTTTCTTCTACCATTTCTCCATTTTTTCGCAGAACCTTCATAATTTGTTGCTCCTTTCTTTTTTGCGGCAATATGCCATTTTTTGAAACAACATAAGAAAAGCACCCATAAGACTATATTGATATAGCCTTAAGGGTGCATCTGCACGGTTCCACCTTAACTTTTCACTTCAGATTCTGTCAAATCCTATCCTTTAACGCAGGCATACGGTAACACTTACTTAAACTTCGGCATTACAGCTCTGGAATGGTTTTCGTCTGCCTTCCACATAAACAGCTTCCACCAAATGCTGTTCTCTCTGGATGTTCCCAGCTAAACTACTCTTTTCCGTCATCGCTTTTCTTATGTTATTGGATGTATCTTACCAAAACCGTATTATGCTGTCAAGAATTAGTTCTTATAATCAGCTTAAAATCAGCTTAAAAGTCATATGTCTCCTCAAGTATTTTTAGCCCCTCGTACATATCCTGCCCGAGAATTTCCTGGGTCTTTGCAAATTCATATTTCTCGTGAAGCTTATTGTGGACGCTGAGAAATGCCTTTTTACTATGCTTTCTGATAAACATTGCCTGTGCCTTCGCCGCATTTGCGCCATCATTTTCCGGTGTATAAAAGCCTTTCTCACAGATCTCCAGTTCCTCACATTCATAGCAACCGTCGATATTTTTATTCCGGCAGCATGCTACATTGGGGCAAACCTTATCCGGAGCGCAGGTGGCAAAGGAGCAGGCATTGTAATCTGTCCGGCAGGATCCGCACCACTGCCCTAAAAAGCAATGGTTGCAGGAAAATCCGCAATATGCTATGGGATCGACTCCCTTCCGTGCAAGTGCGCATAATCTGTTTTTGATCCTCTGCATTGCTTCGATATGCATGATCCAGTGTCGGCAAAAGGGCATTTTGATCAGGCCCAGAACATTCTTTCCACACCAGTATGTGATAAGCCAGTTCGCCTTTTCCTCCCTGCTTACACTTTCCGATTCAATCAGTCTCTCCTGATCCGCTTCCCCGAATTTTCTGTGCAAATCCCGGTAATCCAATTTTTGAAGAAGCGCATTTGTGGATTTCATGACCGCCTCTGCGTATTCATATAACACAGGCACATCCAGTTCTTTTGAAAAATCAGTTATCTGCTCCCCCTGGAGCTCATTCCCGGTGGTGATCCGTTTCGTACCGATTTTCTCCTGATACCCGCCTGAAAAGAAGATCTGTTCATCATTCTGTATCAGGGAATGTGCTACAATATCTTCAATCCTGAAAATATGCCAGATGGAATAGGCAAGTGTCTTGCTGTGGTACCCCTTGGCACCTCCATACGGCATCTGATAAAATGCTTCCTTCGGGAATCCGTTTACTATGTATGTTACCTGTTGAAACAGCTCCTGACGAAATTCGATCAAAAGCTTTATCCCTTCCTCGTAGGTAGCCTTTTTCCCGAGAAGCATCTGTATTTGCTTATTCTTTTCCGACCAATCCTTATTCATATAATTATCTCCTTTTTATGTCCTATTCTTCCACGAAAACACCGGTAAATTCCGGAACACCAAATCTGCTTGTAAACAGTTCACACTTGCACAGGAAAGAATAAAATATGTGCCTACCCTGTTTACAGAGTGATTCATAATTGCCCTGTCCCTTTGCAAGGATTACATCGGCCCGGTCCATTGCTTCTTTTGCATTATCAGGAAGCATATCATAAACAGTTCCGGCAATAGGCAGACCATTCGAAATAATCCTTGCCAATTTGCTTATTCCCACATACTCCGCATCTTCTACCGTAGCATCATTAAGCACTTCACCGCCTCGAACCAATACATCTGTCTTAAGCTCCGGAAATCTCCTTTGCAGTTGTTCAAGGAAAAGCTTGTCCAGTACAATCTCTCCGCAATTATCCGCAATCAGTAAAAAGTTGTGTGCATTCTTACATTGATCTACAAATGACTCTATCACATCTGATTCTCTTTCATTCACTTCTACACTGTCCAAAAGAGAAAGGAACTTCTCATCATCAACATGATTCATTGCACCGAAATCTATATAATTACCAACGCGTGCATACACTAAAGCCTTTGCAAGCGGGTCCTTTGAAGTTTCTATTCTTTTTCTGACAGATTCCTCCATAGACAGCACCAGATCATTATACTTTTTCTTTATGTCCTTATAAGGAGCCCTCTGCCCAAAATACCTTTCATAGACCTGATTAAATTGATAAACAAGATAGGGAGAGGTATCATCCTCGCCTCTGTTTTCAATAATGGATCTTATCTCATTCAAATATTTCTCATCTTCAACTAAATGCTTCTGTTTATCATACAGACACTCCGCACAGCTTTCTGTAATTCTCATCTATCAATCACCTCCAGGATATAAAACTCATAACATGATCTCATGTTACATCAATTTTCTCTTGCTACGCGAATAATGGTTGGCCTGGTTTTCAGGTATTTTATATCCACCGTATCATCACAACCTATCAAGTCAGAACCGTTAAGATAGGATTCATATTTTCTTCCCGAAGCATAATACTCCACTTTGTAATCAGGATAAATAACCGCACCGTTTCTGCTGCTTCTTCCGCTTATCTCACCTGTCTGATAGCCTTTATTTTCGTCAATAATATTCGCCACGGTACATCCCCAGAAATTGATATCATTGCGAATCATAAAACGTCTTATTACTGCTAAGACCCACCATATGATAAATGCTGCCAGCAGTATTCCAAAAATGAGTCCGCCAATTGATGTGTGCGTGTAGTGGGTTCCATTGACAAAAGTTAACTGTGCGCCCTCTCGCCGAACTTCACAGCCAGCCAGTCCTAAACACAAACCGGAAAGCATACATAATGTCGATAGCTTTTTCATGTTCATTCATCCTTCTGAAATCCATAATTCTCTTAACAGCTTTACTCGCTGAAATTAATCTCATATCGGGTTCCATACGAAAAAAGAACAGCATCCTCAAGCTTTATCTTTAAAATAATGGTATTCTCATCCTCAAAATTGTTGTGCCCATTATCTATCCATGCTGCAAATTCCTTTTTCAGCTTACCGGCAATTTCCGCATTATCAGCCTTGCCGAAATATCCAAGATTCTCGCCCTTTCCTCTTGCTGTAAACCATTCTGCGCACACGGAAACATTAGAGTTCTTTTCTATCTGCTGCATTTTATTGGACAAGGCATATGTAATGACATAAAAAGCTCCATTCTCGTAATATGCATTCACATACCTGATTGCCGGATACGCTCCGTTTGAAGTGCCAAGCACAATCACTGTGTCCTTTCCGAAACGCTCATTCATTACGTTTAAAGCTTCCTGATTCATAGCCTCTCTCCTTTACTCAATCTCTATCAATGAAATATTTAGCCGTAAGACTGCAAAATACACTTCGTCCTCATCGCCGTACTTTTGAACCAGCATGGGAAAGGAATCCCTCATTGCACGGCAAATATCCATAGCTGTCTCTTCAAAAGCATCCCCTGTGATCCGAATCCACTTTCGTGTATGCAGATTATAGCTTACAATACTGATATGAGGATTATCCATTATTTCCGAAAAAACATTCTTTCTGCGATCAGTACCGACAAATATGCTTTTTCCATCGCAGTATATCATTCCCATCGGCCGTTGATTTGGCTTGTTTCCTGAAGCTGTGGCAAGGAAAAAATATCCGCAATCTCTGATAAACTGATAAGCCACATTCACGGAAGGCACCGGCTTTTCATCAAAAACTTCCCGCTCACTCTCATTTAACAGATAATCAACACTACACTCCAAAAGTCTGCTGAGCTTTATCAGTTTCTCTGTCTCGGGAAACGCCGCATCAATTTCCCAGCGGGATACAGATTGCCGCGAAACTTCCAGTATCTCCGCCATCTGTTCCTGTGTATATCCCTTTTTCTTCCTCAAGAATGCAATTTTTTCTCCGGTTCGCATAATCTGTCACCTCACTGCTAACAGAATACTACCTTTTGTCCTGTCCGAAAACACACTTTGAAGTGCTAATTGTGCCGTTTAGCGTGCATTTTACTTTTAAAGCTTCAGTCTTCGTTCCACCAATTTCAAGGTTTCTTCAACAGATCTCTGCTCATCTCGCAATACCACATGAAAACCCGAATTTAAAAAGTTATTGTAATTTTCTCTTGAATTCACCCGCTTTAAACACTCTCTGAAATTCCTGATCGCATACTCCGGATCTTCTTCCTGCAAAAGCAACTGATATAGAAACTGTTTTTCTTTATCCGGTCGGTCAAAAAATCTATTTACCGATATATCCGGATCTGCCAGCATTATAATCACATGATCTTTATCAGAAATCTCATGTAATACATCTACCGGAATGTTAGTATCAACAAAAACCTTCTTATGATTAGCCGCCAAATCTTCCAATAATTTTAGTTCCAATATCGTGCATTCTTTCGTTACACCATTAATCCATTCCTCGTACTGTTCAGGTGTTCTTCTGATAAAATCGCTCCAATTCTTTAAATCTCTTGTATAGGTTAAGTTTGGAAACTCCTCGCTGCTCAATTCTCCCGCCAAAGCATCATGATAATTTTCTTCACATGCTACTCCGTCATATTTTTCAGCAAGCAACTTTACCATTGTAGACTTGCCAGCATATGCCGTTCCATTGAAAAAATATACATTATTATGCTTCAAAACATCATTCCTTTCTCTACGAAATATTAGTAGCGATTCCAATAGAAACATAGTTATCGAGAACGGCTTTCAGATCAGTACCTGCTAAAGCATTATAATTGCGGATTCCCTCTACCATATAGGAAATCCTTCCTTCCGAAACTTTAGTTTCCAAATAGTGATCCATATAAAAATTATCTGTCGAAACCGTTCTGCCATGAAGGATTCCCTTACACTCTGCCAGTCCGCAACCGGGAAAATTAACATTCCAGATCTGATTGATTGCAAGCGGTTTGTTCAATAACTCAGCAATTATTTCCTTCAAATATCTGTCTGTCACTTCATGATTCTCACACGCCTCTTCCGAAAAAGCAATCGTATGGATTCTCTGAAATGCTGCTTCAAATGCTGCACCTGCGGTAGCAGAATACTGTAAATCTGTGGCAACATTATATCCGTAATTAATTCCCGAAAAAACATGATCCGTTTTGCCGGGCACAATATTCAATGCCCCTATTCTTACACAATCGGCCGGTTGACCGTCACAGGCATATGCATGGACTCCCGCCACAGGGAAATCCACTTTCCAGGCTTCTACACTGTGCCTTAATGTAACACTATGAGACATAGCACTTCTCTGGCTATCCGGAGCAACTACCCACACTTGGCCAAATTCTGTCGCTGCCCTTGCAAGACGAACAATCCCATCTGCATTTATTCCATCATCGTTTGTTATCAAGATCTTTCTCATTCATTCATCCTCTTCTTCATCCTGCCATATTCCTTTGAAATACCCTCTGCAACAGAGTTCTATCCATTACAAGGCGAATCACTATGATCCTTATACCGTCAAATTGATATTTCCGTATACCATAATACGGATGATACCAATCACGA
This sequence comes from uncultured Clostridium sp., assembly GCA_945917985.1. Taxonomy (GTDB): domain Bacteria; phylum Bacillota; class Clostridia; order Lachnospirales; family Lachnospiraceae; genus Suilimivivens. The sequence goes on from CAMEIH010000029.1 coordinate 26,420, forward strand.
TCAGATGCGCCGGGTAATATATGTAAAAAAACCACTTCATCCACGACGCCTTACCCCGTTCCCCATTGTATAATTTCAAGACGGGATAAACCATAAGCACACCCACTAATTCAAGTGCATACGTCTTGCTGACGAAAAGGAATGAAACCAATCCATACCAGAATACCCACTTAACCATTTCGATCATCTGTTTTTCCAGATTGCCACGCTTACTATACATTCCCAGGATAGCCAGCACAGCAATACAGCTCCAATCTGCGGGAAAAGCACTGATCACAAGCAAAAACTGTATGATTTTCTTCTGCCAATTCTTCATTGGGGATCGAAGATCCTCCAAATATAAAACAACCACAGCGATAAACAGCGGATACATGACACTGGTTCTGTTAAAGATGCCTCCCTGCAAAGGGTTTAGACTTATGCCAAATCCAAAACAATATGCAAAATGCGATATGATTGCAAAGATTCCGAGACGCAGCATATATTTCTTTACATTCTTTGTATAATGATAACCCTCACATACAAAAAACCACATGATCGGAGCAGTCAGTCGCCCTATAAAATGCAACCCCAAAGGGATCGGCTCTGTCGGAAACCCCGGATAAAACAAATCGGTACAATGGTCTATCGTCATAGCAATAATGGCAACCACCTTCAGATAATTTGCATTAAACTTAATTTTTGATTTCATATAACCCCCCTACAGCACATTCCAATAGTCATTGATACAATTTACAGTTACACTCATAGAAGTTATCTTCCATTCCTCCCATAAAAAGAAACGACCGTTACTTTTATTTTAGGTAACGGTCGTTTTCCTGTCAAGAATCTTCAATTTATGCTACTTTTCTCTTTTGATTCCCAATACACACCACCTTATAACCGGAATTCTCGAAACAATCTCGTATATAAGAATTCCTCCGGCAAAAGCTGCAATCATTGTAATTACATAAATTGCTATCCCCTGCATATGGGTGTATGTAACCACTGCATATGCCGTTGCCGACATCGTCAGATAGTGAAATACATATAAACCAAAGCTCTTCTTCGTCATAAACCTCGCAAACGCGTTCTTCTTATCTAAAAAGCGCTTCGCACCTCCCAGAATCGACAGGCATGCAATCCAGGTAAACGCAATAGCCAGAGGGCAATTTACAACAGGAGATGCCGCATAGTTTTCGCCATAATATATCACTGTGTAGATTACACCAAGAATCCCTGCTGTCACAAGAAGGGGTATGCAGTATTTTTCCAGCTGCCGGATCACATTGTCATTTGAAAACACATAGTATCCCAGCAGAAAACAAAATCCATAAATACCAAACCGATACACAAGGATGATCGGTGAGTTGAAGATCTGTGCCGCTCCAAAGACAAATACCCCTAACAACAGGAGGGCAAAAATGTTTGTTTTTTCTGCCAGCTTTATCAGTCTTCCCTTTTCTACTTTCCGTATCAGTAGCAGTAAAACCGAAAATAACCACATCATCTGAATTGTCCATAATACACCTGATCCGGAAAGTGTCATAATAAAATACAGTACAGGTTTTGGCATCGTATCCGGCATCTGTGAAAAGGCATCGCTGATTGACATACTGACATAGCCCTGTATCCATTGAAATACGAAAAGACCGATCGTAGATGGAACCAGCAGTTTTCTGGTTCTTGCTTTCAAAAAATCCTTTTCGCTATGACTGTCCAGATAAAGTTTGGCACTCATCCCGCTGATGATAAACAAAATGACCATGAACCATGGATAAAACAGATACAATATAGCATCCTGTCCATGAAAGGACGTCACCGGTCCCATTACGCCTTCCGGAATGATACGGTTAAACATGTAAAATACATGATAGATCACAACCGATGCAACCGTTATCCACCTAATATTATCTATGTAATGCTTTCTCACACTTCTCCCACCTTTGCTATGATTTTTAACAAATTATAGCAAGGAAAAGACTGACCGTCTATCAACCGTTCTTAACAATTTGGGGGTGATTTTGTAAATTTCGGTTTTATTTATAATTTTCTTCAAGCCATTTGGCAACACCGTCTTCATCATTTGACAGGATGATTTCAGTAGCAATCTTTTTTAGTTCCTCGTGGGCATTGCCAACAGCATATCCCTCATCCGCCAGTTCGAACATATCTATATCATTTTTTCCATCCCCGAAAACAACCAGTCTGTCACAATTCATCAGTTCTTTTAATTGACCTACAGCATTGGATTTTGATGCTGCCAGGGGCATGATCTCAAGCCATTGCTCTTTTGTATAAATATCTGTCTGATATACACAATGAAAGATATCTTTATATTTTTCATACAAAGGCCCAAGTTTTTCAGACTGATCGATACAGGTAATATAGAAAATATTCCCTGATTTCAGATCATCAGTAGATTTGACGATATTGGTGCGTATGTCTCCTTTTCTACTGTCAATAAACATCTGCATACCTTTCGTACACAGATCCGGTACAAAGGAAAATTTTTCTTTTCCCTCTCTATACGCATAAACAATAGGATATACTTCGCAATGAAACAGGTCGTCCAACACTCCATAGACTGAATCATCAAAATAATTTGCAATTAATATGTCTCCCGTGACATTATCAATTACAAATGCACCGTTATATACAATTAACGGAATCCTTGCCTGAATTCCTCTCGTAACCTTTTTTGCAGTTATCAGAGACCTCGCAGTAGCATAAGAAAAGATCATTCCCTTGTCAGTCAAGCTGTTTATCACAGTATTTGTATATTCCGATGTGGTCTCATTTCTCTGCAGCAAAGTTCCATCCAAATCTGATACATATAGAGTTTTCATTCTCTTCTCTCCGGTCAAACACTAATTCTTCTTTTCATTTTTTCTTTTGATCACCCGGCACGGATTTCCCATTGCAACACAGTTTGCCGGAATATCCTTCGTCACAACACTGCGAATCCTGGATTTATCTGCTTAAGACAGACGCCCAGGAATCCTTAACTATATCATATCTTGTTTCAGACCTGATAAGTTTATAATGTTTAAATCCACATTTTTCCTGAACTCTTTTTGATTGCTCATTATCGGTAAAATGGCAGCAGATAACAAAATCCAATCCAACATCATCAAACAAATACTTAATTACAGCCTTTATTGCTTCCGGCATCAAGCCCTTTCCCCAATAATCCCTTGATAGTACATAACCTATTTCTCTACCATATTTTTCTTTAAATTCCGACAGCTTATCTTCGTCATATTCTTCGATACCAAGTGAGCCTATTACTTTACCATCATGTTCAATCGCAAACGTCTTTTTCTCCTCAATGAACATCTTTAGGATTGCCTTTGATTCATCCATATTTTTATGCGGTAACCAACCGGCCATCTGTCCCACACCATCTACAGAAGCATATTCATTAAAATCCTGCAAATCTGTATATCTCCAAGGTCTTAACAGCAATCTTTCTGTCTTAATCATCATTTCTGAAATATCTATTTTTTTATTCATACCTGCCTCTCAAATTGAACTTTTTATGTCAAATTCTTTCATCAAATTGTCAAAACGTTTTTGCTCATGCTTTTTTATATCAAATAAAGGATTATACAAAACCTGCTGCATCACATCTGCATCCTTTAAAATTTCATCTAATGCACCATGTACAATTGATTTATCACTATGGTTATAAATTGCTGTGCATATCATGTTTATTTCATCATTAGTAAAAATCTTTAAGGATTCTAATATTTCATTTGCCATCTTAGCTCCCTTATAGGCATGGTCTGTTGAATCCATAGTTGCATAAGAATAAAGATCATGCATCATTCCTATAATAACAGCCAATTCAATATTTTCTTTACGCTTTTTAGCCAGAAGAGCACTCGCCTGTGCAACACCATATAAATGTATATATGCACATCTTCTTTCTTCATTGTCTGTCATATTTAATAAGATTGCATCTACTGTTTCCCTGACCTTTTCAATTCTGTTCATCAAACAATCCTCTAACTTCAATCTTTTTTACAAGCGGGTTAATCAATCCGGCTGATAACATTGGAAATAATATCCAAATTTCTATTCAGATCACCCACTACTTCCATACGATGTCCAACATTGGGTTCTATATAGCAGGCAATGCTCTCTTTTTCACATTGATTGCTTAATATTTTTGAATCTAAGTATCTGTCCTTATCTCCGGCTGCGATCAAAAGAATATCATTTTTGCAATTTATATAGGGTAATGTTTCATTCAAAGGGGTAAAAAGAATTAATGACGCAGGAATATTGTATTTTCCCTTAATTGTACACGCAACGACTGTTCCGATACTTTTGGCGATAAAAACAATATCATCATACTCATCAAAATCTATTGATTGAATTGTCTTTTCTGCATTTTCCAATAATGCTTCAAAACTGTATTCTCCGGAATCAGGATGATTGATAAATATTTTTTCATATCCTAAATCTTCAAAATGTTTCGAACCAAAGTACAGAAGAGGAATCTCATATCCCCTACCGCCCGGAAAAGAAATCACGATTTTCTTCATTGCAACGCCTCCACGTATTTTATCCTTTTATGCTTGATTTTCCCAATAAAGATCAATTTTTTTCTATGCTTCTTCTATATTGAGGTTATATGCTTTCTCGGCTCTCTTTACAGCCTCTGCCGTCTTCCTCCGCTCTGCCTGTATATCCATCTTGTCCATGTTTGCAAACAATTCTCCCATTTTCTTTTCCTTTACCTTCTCTACAAGCGTCTCTGTCTCTTCCTCCGGCACATTCTCCTTTCGTAAGAATGCGCGGAATACATTTTGCAGTATTCTTAATCTCTATTCGTTCCAATAGCGCTCTACCAGTTCTTCGGCTTTTTCCCGGCTGTAAGCATTCATTTCCTGAAGTTGTGACAAAACATATTCCCTAGAAGTATTCAGACTCTTACAAGATTTAATTATTCCTTTCATCATTCCTATCTCATATGCTTCTTCTGTTTTCTTTTCAGCTTCCTTCACTGCTTTCTTCTCTGCTTCCTCTGCTCTCTTCTCCGCTTTCTCTGCTCTTTTCTCCGCTGCATCAGCTCTTTTGCTTTCTGCATCAGCTCTCTTGCCTTCCGCATCAGCTCTCTTCTCAGCTTCCGCCGTCTTCCTCCGCTCTGCCTGTATATCCATTTTGTCCATGTTTGCAAACAATTCTCCCATTTTCTTTTCCTTTACCTTCCCTACAAGAGTCTCTGTCTCCTCCGGCACGTTCTCTCTACGGAGAAATGCGCGGACACGTTTTGCGTATCGTCTTATTGGACTCATAATAACGTAGAAGCCTCTGCTTCAGTGCATATGAGCCATGATTTGATTCGGGTCATTACATATCCAATACCAATATCACCCCTAAATCTCCCAGTATAAATCAACTTGTTTCTTTGCTTCTTTCTCATCAAAACCATACTTATCGCAGAGACGCCTCATAACAAACTCCTTTGTTCCTCCACAGTCTCTTCCCATCTTAATGATTTCCATAACTGCTTCCTCTGCTCTCTTCTCCGCTTCCTCTGCTCTCTTCTCAGCTTCCGCCGTCTTCCTCCTCTCTGCCTGTATATCCATTTTGTCCATGTTTGCAAACAATTCTCCCATTTTCTTTTCCTTTACCTTCCCTACAAGAGTCTCTGTCTCCTCCTCCGGCACGTTCTCTCTACGGAGAAATGCGCGGAGCACATTTGCAATGATATCCAGCAGATAATCCGGGGTGTCCTTCAGTATTTCCTCCACCTTCTCAGCAGGAAGAGAACGGAACTGTTCCACGTCATCGATACTCTGGAGCTTGTTGATCAGCATCACGAGGGAAATCTCGTCTCCGTGTTCCAGCAAAGTTTCGTTGCTGTAATCATGGACAGGAACGATATAATAGGAAAAGTTAGGGAGAAATTCTTTAAAAGTTTCCCCGAACATGATCTTATCCTTAAATTCCTTCGGTGCTGTCCACCTTCCCTTCCCCTCATAATACACGATGGGAATGATGGGAGGATAGATGAAATCCTTCCGTCTTGTACAGCCCGGATTCTCCTGTTCCATCCGTCTCTCATACCGCTCCCAGATGTAAACCATATAGCGGAATATCTGCATATGGATATTATATTCTACATTCGATTTATGTTCAATAAGCGAGATAAGAAAAAACGATGTAATGTTGTTTTCTCCACGAATTTTTATCTCTTTGATCCGGTCTGCTTCCCTCTCATTGGAAAACAGCGGCACAAATTCTTCCGATACATCCTCGATATCCTCCGGTCTCACATCCTTGAAATGTGGCAGATCCACGTAATCATTCAGAAACTGGCAGCAAAGATTGTTGTCCTCAAAGATCACCTTGCCTGTGTTATTCTGCAGCGTGGTACAAAGAATGCCGCTTTTCTCTTTTTCTTCCGGATGCTTCTTCTCTTCAAGCTTTTTTCTTCCCATCAATACAAATACCTCCCTGTGCTTTGACAGACAGGTAAAAAGTCCCCACTTATCCTGTCTGCGCTTTTCTCTTAACAGTTTTCAGTGAATGTTCAGGCGAAACGCCTAAATTTGCAGCAAAGAGTAATTTCTTCATAGTAAGGCCGTTCTCTCTGCCAAAAGACATTCCATAAAAATATGGAACAGGATGCATTACTTGCAGTCTTAAATTGACAGGTAATGCAAATTTTTCTTTAAGAATACTCTCACTGTAACAGAAGCGTAATCATAGTGCAAGCGGTTTTATGAGATTTCATAAACTTTTATGTTTTTTCATAAAAAGTTTATGGGTTCCGGCCTCTTGCCTTTAAAAACAAAAAGCGGAAACCCTGCACTCAAGGTCTCCGCAATTTTCTCTTTCTTAGATTGTAGTTGTATTTCCCGGACTTTAGCCGCTCTGTCCAATGTACTTTGTCCGGCTTTCCCTATCTCTCTTCAATCGTTGCACCTGTCACCTTTGCAAAATAGAAATATCCATAGAAGTTCTCTTCATCATCAAGCAGTGCCGCATAATCTACTCCCGCAGGAATTATCATCATATAGGGCTTTTTCTCATACTCGAACGTGATCTCTACTGTAACATCGCTTCGTTCTGCCAGTTTCTTAATAAGATAATCAGACATGGTGTACAGTCTTCCGGTGTCATATGTTACGGTTCCATTTAAAGGTGCATTCTTGACCTCCCCATAAAGACCCTTTACAAACACCTGACTTGCAGGGATTATGCTTCTTTCTGCTACTGCTCCGCAAGAACATCTGTATTCTTCTATTCCGTCCTGCCCTGCACCGGCTTCCTGTACGGTTACCCATGAGTAAGAATGCTCGTGTACTTCTTCTATTTTAATAGGTTCTTCTATTTTAGTTGGCTCCTCTATAGGATTAGAGCTTGGTGTATTTCCATCATCAAATTTTAAATCATATGCCTTCTGCACATTCAAGGTATATACCTTCCCATTTTCCACGGGACCTTCCCATACCTTATAACCATCATCTCTTCCCTCTAATGCAGCAGAAACCAAAAAGCCTCCCTCAACACTTATAACCTTTAAATAGACAGTCGCTACAGAAGCTTGAAAAACATATCTTGAACCATAATAAACTAAATTTGCATCACTGGGATTAGCCAACTCATTCCATGTATTTCCATTATAGGAATATTGAATCTTAGCCCCTATAACCGGCAAACCTACGGGAACCTCCGTACTGCTATATTGCCCGTAATCTAACAGATTACCGGAATTATCCCACAGTTCAACAGAGATTGCGTCAGTCGGCGCCTCTGTGTTGCCTCCACCGGGATTATTATCCTCAAAATCAACATTTAAAGCTACAAATGTATCTAACTCCGCCACGCCAAGACTTTTAAGCGTAAAAGTATAGGTTGTCACCTTTCCTACTGTCACCGCTGCATCATCAGGGAAAGAAAGACCGCTGCCTCCCTCTGTTCTGAGCACACCCTTTTTGCCTTCTTCATTTGCTGTAAGTTCCACCACAATCTCAGTATCCAGAGAGCCAATTACCACGCTTGATGAATTACCGCTGTACTGTATACCGCCAATGGTCAATGTTGCGGTGCCATTGGTTCCCGTAAAGACTCCACCTGAAACCGTTGCTCCTGACCATCCCAGTTCCAAATTTTCATCTTGTGCTCTTACCTGCATAGGTATATATGCCATTGACATAACCATGCATAAGGTAAGAATTCCTGTTAAAAATCTTTGCAGTTTTTTCTTAATGTTCATGTTGTTTCCTCCTCTATACTTTCTTTTTTTAGCTTGGGGGCTCCTAAAAGAAAAACTCCCCTTATCTATTTCCACCTTATCCTTTGTTGCTCCCACTCACAGGGAAAAGTGGATAAGCTTTTTCCTTTTACAAGGCTTATCTTTTCTCCTTATTCATCCCATACTGAATATTTTTTTATTGATCCATCCTCCAAAAATTTTCACGAATTTTTTTCGGTAGTCACCACTTATTTATGAATCTCGAAGTTCGTTACATCTTCCCAATTACGGCGAATGGCAATCTCGGCTGTAAGATCAGTATTATTGTACGATACGGACCACTGGGTGTTGCTTGTGATGGCATCCGGATCAGGATTCTGCGCCGCCACTTTCATTGCCTCCCACACGGTAGCATTGGTGTAATTACCTTTCTCCTCATCCAGCACTTTCATCACGGCATCATAGCGCTCTCTGCCGTGACCGTAGATACCATTCTTCTGATTGGGAAGCACCTTATCCTTATAACGGATAAAGAAATTGGTGACCGCCTCGGTGGGCGTCGCGATGAGGTTTCTGTCCTCGCTGTCAGGGTCATATTCCACCACTCTTCCGTCACCCGATGCATCGGTAATGTAGAAGTGATAGTCCCTGCCGCTGGACGAGAACATATCATAGCTGCGCAAAAGTTCAACCGCTTCCTCTGTAGTCGCCGCCCTGTCAAGAACAAGACGTATTGCCAGGGTGGTCGCGATGACAGGCTTGCAGGTGTTCTG